>CALDQF010000080.1 GCA_937911845.1 uncultured Phycisphaera sp.
AGAATGGCGCGCACAGTATTCAAAGTTGCCATCATGGTTGTTGGTGAAACAATCCACACACGAGCCGCATAGGACTTTTCGACAATATCCAGCAAATTCGCGTGTAATTCAGCATAAACAGCTTCGGATGGTAAAAACAGGCAGGCCGAATCAGCAGTTTCGCCGGCAATAATATATTTTTCGGAAATATCACGGACATGTTTTAATATGTCGGCTCCAAGCTGTTTGCGCGCTGCCTTGCGCATCGCATCATCTTCGGCTGACTGTAAGAGATGCCATGACTCCAACGGAAATTTTGCATCAATAACAATATTGCCCTGCGGCTGTGGTAGTTTCAATAGGCAATCTGCTCGTTTCTGGTTACTCAAGGTCACCTGAAATTCGAAAGCATTCGGCGGTAGAACTGTTTCGACCAGATTCTCAAGTTGAACCTCGCCAAATGTGCCTCTATCAGACTTATTAGCCAAAATATTGTGTAGCTGAGTAACCTGACCGGTGAGCTCTGCGATATGAGCATTTGCTTTATCAATCACAGCAAGTCGTTCTGACATCTTGGTGAGGTTTTCATGCCCGTCTGCGGTGACCAAGATGTCGTCCTCAATACGACAGCCCAAGCCTTCTGACTCGAGATAAATGCCCGGTTCCACCGTAATGATGGCGCCTTCTTGAAGCGGTCCTTCTCCGCCGTCATCGTGCACTTCCAATCCCAAGTGGTGGCCAATGCCGTGAATGAAGGTTTCGCCGTAGCCTGCGTCTTTGATGATGCTGCGGGCGGCCTCGTCAATCTCGGCGAATGTCACGCCAGGTTTGACCACCGCGATCGCCGCGTCCAGTGCCGATAGCACGATGGTGTAGATCTCTTTGGCCCGCGGGGTGAAGGTGCCTCCCACCGGGATGGTTCGTGTGACATCCGCGCCGTACCCATCCACCCGAGCGCCCGAGTCCAACACCACCAAATCGCTTTCGATCAAAGGTTGGTCGTTGTTGATGTAATGCAGCATCGTGCCGCGGACGCCACCTCCCACGATGGTTCCGTAGTGGGGACCTTCGGCCCCGTGGCAGCGGTAGCCGTGCTCCACCTCTCGCTGGATGTCAGATTCATTGGCGCCATCTCGAAACCATGGCAGAGCGTCGGCGTAGCCCGAAGCCGTGGCCGCGACTGCCGCGCGGGTGCGATCGATTTCCCATTCGTCTTTGGCGTGCCGCAAGTTGGGCACCAATCCGAACGATTCTTCGGTCGTCCGTCCCGGGATGCGGGCCGAGATTTTGCCAAACAACTCAAGGTCAGGAGACAGCGGTGCATCGGGAGAGGCCGGCGGGTGCAGCGCCACAAAGCCGCGATTGCGTTTGGCAGCCTCGGTGACCCATCGTCCAAAGGTTGAGGTTCGAAAAATCGACGGGAAGCCCAATTGTTCTCGAAGAGGTCCTCCAATTGTGGGTCGAACGCCATCCCAGCGTTCCATTTCCGGATCACGTGGCTTCAGAAAGAGCATGCAACGCCGCATTTTTTGCGGGTGGCTGGGATCGAGGAGAAGGATGGCCCCGGGTTCGTCGCGAATACCAGTGAGGTATTCAAAGTGAGGGTTTGGTCGCCACGGGGCGCCATGAAGTCCGCCCCCGCCTTCACCGGCGAACAGCACGGCCATGCGGTCTCCCAGCACTTTGAGGACGGCTTTACGCCGCTTTTGGGTCAACTCAGTTGGACAGTTCGTCATGGTGGGTCTCCGGCAGGTTGCGCACGGCTTCGAGGTACGCGGAGGGCTCAGGATCGTGTTGAGGGGTGTCGAATTCAAGACGGACCGTGCCCAGTCGGACGCGTACCGTCAGTCCATGTTGGTCGGCGGCGACCGGTCGAGCTTCCTCTGGAACATGCCCCAACAAGCTTGCGACACGCTGCTCGATGAACTCCTGCTCGGTCTGCGACTCGCGTAGCAACGCGGGTTCTTGCTCGGGGAAGGCGTGGGGCTCTTGGAGGGCTTCGCCATCGAAGACCAATCCTTCCCGTTTGCCCAAATCGAGTTCAAGGGCCAGCCATTGCAGGTCTTCGGGCTCGCCAAAGTGGATGCGCCATCGGTCTGCTTCGCGGCCAAGGGGGTCGTGATCGGCAAATGGCTCACCGGTCACCATGAGTTGGAGGCTCTGATCGGTCGCATCGGGCACGTGCAAGACCAGTTCCTCGGCCATTTGCATGGCCGCCATGGCGGGAATGATCAGCCGGCCGTCGGTGGCTCGGCAGTAGCGGACCGGTTGGAAGTGTTCATCGAAGCGAAGGAACGCGTCGCAGTGTCGACGAATCAGTCGAGCGGTCCGGGAGAGCTCCAGATTGAGTTCTTGGCTGTCTTCTGACATTGAACTCATCGTACGATCTTGTGACATGACACTGGTGGCGGTTCCTATTGAAGTTGAAGATCCCCGCGATGTTGCGACAGCGCTCGAGCAGGTCCAGAGGGCCAAATCGGGCGGTGCGGACTTGGTTGAATTTCGCATCGATGTGTTGGTCGAACATGCCGAGGGCGTGACGGCAGCCCGTCGGTTGGTCCACGAAAGCCCGCTTCCGGTACTGCTGACGTGTCGATCGGACGCCGAAGGGGGATCGTGGCGGGGTGAAGAAACCGATCGGGTTTCGTTCCTCGAAGCGGTGGGCACGGCCGAGGTGGCCCCTCAGTTTTTAGATTTTGAAGAAGCGACCTGGTCGCGCAGCGCCAACATCCGGCAGAAAGTGCGGTTGGTGGTGAACCATCCTCAGCAGGTTCGCCCGGACCGCGCGCGGTTGGTGCTCAGCAAACATGACTTTGAGGGCCGTCCCCAGGATTTGACCAGCCGGACGGCATCGATGGCGGTGGATGCTGATGTGGTGAAAGTCGCGTGGACTGCACGCAGTCTGCGAGATTGTTTGGAGGCGTTTGAGCTGCCAGGCCTTTTGGGCGTGCCCACCGTGGCGTTGTGCATGGGGCCATTTGGTTTGTCCAGCCGAGCCTTGGCCCCGAAATTTGGCGGCTTCCTGAGCTTCGCGGCCTTGGAT
>CALDQF010000081.1 GCA_937911845.1 uncultured Phycisphaera sp.
AAATTCCGATATAGTAAATAGGACATTAAACACTAAGGAAAAAAATTATGAGTAACAACAATTTTTCAATCGAATACCGAACTGATTGCTGTGGAGCATATGTTGAGAATGACGCTCAAATCTGCCCTACTTGCTACGAACATTGTGAAGTGATCGAAGATAGGGTCGATTATGATGGTGGTGATCATGTTCACTTTCAGGCTTCACTTGATTATTACGGGGCGGGCTAAACTTCCCCTTGCAGATTGTCGATAAGTATTGTAGACTGATTTTATTCACACCACATTGGAGTCTCAAAAATGTTTTCAACTCTCGATCTTGCAGCGGCCAAACAAGTTTATTTTACAACGGGTCACGGTCATTACAGTCCAGAAAAAAGCGAAGTCAGTTTTGAGTTGTCACAGATGACGTCAAAAGATCGCGGTGAAATATTAGAGGTTATGATTGCCGACTATTTCAATCGTCACGGTATTGAGTCACAACGTAGCGACACGCCAGCATATGACGTCGATGCTTTTGTCGGTGGTCGTCGCATTCGCATAGAAGTCAAGTCGGCCATGAAAGCCAAGGTTACAAACAAATATGCTTTTCAAGGTATCAAGCCAGAAAATTTCGATATGCTGTTTTTAGTATTCGTCGATCCTGACAATGGCCCACAAGTCAGAACAGTATCAAAACGTGACGTAGAGGAATTTACAACACGATACAAAAGATTGCCAGAAGGTTACAAGATGACATTCAAGGACGTCGATGATGGCCCGGTCTTGACAAGCCAATGGGACATCATGTACAATAACGAAACAGTCAAACAATAGGAGAAACAAAAATGAGTAATAACAATTGCATCATGCCAAAAGTCAGAAATAATGTTTGGGTCGTGTATGATCTGGACGGCGAGAAGATAGGAGAAGTCGGAGCAATGTCGGAGACTGAGGCTAGACAAAAGGTAGCCCAGCATGTTATGATACCTTTCAGACTTTCACATATTGAGGAGTAAATAACTATGGACGATCTACCAACATACGAACAGTCTACAGATTGGCAAAAAAGATTATGGTGGATACTAAACGGAATCGGAACAAAAGCACAAAAGAAACAGGAGACAAGAAGTCTAAAAAAAGATCTCAATAGCTGGGCAGTAAACTATAAAGGAAAGTACACAGCAATACAGATTGACAATTACCTGCAAATGTATTACAGTAGATTAGACTAACGAGGAATAAAAATGAAAACTTGCAAAGTAAACCCACTGAAACTAAATGAAACACGCTTCGAAGCAGAAGCACACGAAGGAGGTCGATATGTTAAGCGTTACTATTTCTCTAATGGTCTTGGTGCTTCTGTCGCATGTCACAGTGGTACTTATGGCGGTCACGCTGGATACTTTGAGGTCGCTATTCTCAAGTATCCTATCGGTACCGATCCAGAGATAACAAGTGAAATTATATATGACCAGCCAATCAATGAGCATCTAGGTTGTGTGGATGTTATTGGATGGCGTGACTTTTTCGAGGTAGCTGATATACTACAGCAGATCAGAAACTATAACACTGGGGAGTACGCTTACAATGAGTAACACAGAAAAGCTAATGAGAAAATATCCTATCCTATCGGCGGCTTGGGATGAATGCAGTATGATATGGAAAGGTGTTGAGCAGGATGGTACTGTTCATAAGTTTAATAGAAAGGCTATGAGGAAGATTGTAAAGAGTGAACAGGCTAAGGTAAACGATAGGTATCTTAGCAGTAATGATAATATGATTGATCCGGTAGGAAAGCCAGGCAGTGATGAAAGGATACTTGCATTGGCTGAAAGATATGCTACACTTACAGAAACAGAAACATCACCATTTGGAGAATGATATGTATAACGGATATGAGAATTACGAAACGTGGAATGTATGCTTGTGGATCTCGAATGATGAGGGGCTATACAATCTAAGTATGTCCTGTGCTAACTATGATGAATTTGTTGGAACAATGAAAGAATTTGATTCCCTTGAAACTCCTGATGGGGTTGCATGGAATGATTCCGGACTTGATATAGATGCTATTGATGAGGCATGCTTTTCTGAAGATGCAGACCTTTGCCGACAAGCTGGCGGGTTCCCTAGAGGGTTAGAAACATCTTGCGATGAGATCAACTGCCTGGGCGCATGCTGCCTTAGCGACTCGTGTGCAGAATCCCTGAGCTTTGAAGAATGCGTGGCCCAAGGTGGTGATCTCCAGGGCTTCGGCAGCGTTTGTCCCAACTCCTGTCAACAAGTGGTGACCGATGTGGTTCAAGGCCCTTGGGGTTTGCCCGGCATTCAAGAATTGTCTGCCCCCCCGTTTGATGATCATGGTGGCTATCGAGTGCCGACTTCCACCACCATTGAAATCAATGGCCGAACCTGGACAGCGTTGCGTCTACGCAACCTCGGTGACAGCCCCATCTCAACCGATGCCGTCCTGCTGACTGAGATGCTGCTCGGTGGCGTTCCATTTGTTGTTGAGAATCAAACCATTGCATGCTGTCCTGGAGAATGCCTACCTCCACTCGAAAGTTGCACCTTTGGCGGGACTTTTCAAAGCGAAGGGGAGGTGGTTCAAGTTGACCCCATGTGGCCACTGGAAGTCTTTGCCCGTTCGGTTGCGGAATACACCGCCCCCGGCAGCATTGAATTCTCGCAATATCCAGTTCTAGGTGAACTGAGTATCCGGATCACCACCACCTTTGAAGTCCTTGGTGGCTGTTGCCTCTGCGACGGCAGTTGTTCCCTCACGACGGAAGCTTTGTGTGACACAGCGGGAGGCGTGTGGTCGGGAGAAGAATCACCTTGTTTGCCATCGTGCCTTCCGATTGGGTCTTGCTGCTTGGATTGCGGCTCGGTCTGCCTCTCAGAAACCACCGAGACAGACTGTTCGAAGTTGAGCGGACAATGGCTCGGGCCCTGCAGTACGTGCGAAAGCGGCTGTGTCCCTATGCAAGCGTGTGTTCTGTGCGACGGAACATGTGTTGACCTCAGCCACGAAAATGAGTGCATCAAGTTGAGTGGGCAGTGGATTGAAGATTGTGCAGTCTGTGCTGAAATTACCGCGGCGGCCTTTGGCGCATGTTGTATTTGCAACGAGCCATGCCAGACCGCAACTTTGAGCGGGTGCGATGATCTTCGAGGGACGTGGCTGGGCGGTTGCAGTGATTGTGCGGTTGCCCCTTGCGGGGGACAAGGAGCCTGCTGCTTGTGTGGTCCTGTGGAAGAATGTGCGCCCCTGGACGAAGGGGATTGTCATGCCCTTGGTGGCCGATGGCTTGGTGATTGTGTGTCTTGTGCGACCGATTCATGTCGGCCCGTCTCCGTGTGTGAGACCCAGTTCTACGGCTGCCAAGAAGGTGTACTGGAGGCCGATTGTCGCCAATGCCGCGGGTCGACTTGGGGAACACCTGGCGAGGACTGCGACTGTTTGTTGGAAAACCCAACGTTCGACAACCCCCCGGGGCCCTGCTGTTTGTCCGACGGGCGGTGCACGGAACACAACTTGCGAGACTGTTCTGAACTTGGGGGACAATTTCAGTGTCAACTGCAACCACCCAACGGTGATCCCTATTTGGCCACCTGTGAAGCGCTCGCCGTGGAGTGCTGTCCCATCATTGCCTGTTGCCTTCCCGACCAGTCTGGTCGCACCTTGTCACCTGTATCGTGCTTGAACTCAGGAGGCTTTGGGGAGCCCGGTTGTGAGAATGCGGCGAGCTGTCTCACACCGGTGTGCTGCTTGGATGAAGGAAGTTGCATGGCCTTGTCAGAATCCGCGTGCGCTCTGGTGGGTGGAAGATCACGCGGGAAATCATGTGCTTCGGCAATTTGCGGAAGGGATATCCGTCGAGCAAACATCCAAAAGGGCCGGTAAGCCAGCCAAAGACCCACGCTAGAGCTTGGGGACTTCCACCAGCTGTGGTGCTTGACGACGGGTTCCCAAAGCTGGTCGACGAGGATCAATCGGCTCCTGCAACTCTTCGCCATTGACCAAGTGGTGGGGGAACCTCTTTCGAGCACGAATCAAAGCAGCATCCAAATCAAGACCGCTTTCCGCATCAATGGATCGGTTGTCGTACAGCCCAACGGTGACCGAAGAAATCACTCGATCAACTTCATGGTGGACGTAAGCGGTCCATCCCTCGCGACGCAAACGGGCGCATACCCCCTCGGCCTGCTCGCGTACCTGATCTGGCGAAAGTTCTCCGGTTCCAAAGTCACTCCAAACTTCCACCTGCAAGGTGTAAAGCGTTTGATCAGGGAAGGAACCTCGAACCCGGAGAAGTTCCATCTCCCCAAAGTCTTCTGGACGTTTCCTTGGATCAATCCGAACCAACATGGGGCGGGGAAAGATCGCTCGCCCGTTGCGTTCGATGCCTCGAACATCGCTGAGCAAGCGACGAGCAGACGGATCGTCTGCAGAGCGGAACTGCCCAATCAGCACCGACGAACCCCGGCGTTTGGAGTGAATCCACGTGTTGTTCAGAATTGGCGACATCGAACGGCATGTTTGCGCCATTCGCTGGGCAGCCATCTCATGGCCCAAGCCGTCAAAGGTATTTAGCAAGACGCCCCAGACCACAGAAAATCGATTCTGAGGCTCTGAAGAGATCTGACTCCGGGTCAATATGTTGGTGTTCTCGGACGTTTGTGGAGCTGAGCAGCCAATCAACTCAAACAGAAGGACCGAGAACAACATGATTTTGCGAGCTTTCATGAGATTCCTTCACCATACGCCAACCGCAAGCCAACGATTTGAGAGAATGATTGTTGAATGTTCAAGAACTCAACAACGCCCCGCCGATGTTCTTGATGTGGAAGCCGTGCGAAAGCTTTCACGGGCCTTGAAGCGAAAGTCAAGGCTGCATTGTTGCGAAGGAGTATTCATGTCAGATATTGCATTCAATCCTGGGGTGGGATCCGGCCATCCGGATTCCATCGACCGGACCGGACAAGCTGCAGCGTCCACCAATCGAATCAGCATTTCCCCAGCGTCCGAGAACCCGACCACCAAACAAGGCGACCGCATTGAGTTCTCGGACCAAGCCGCCTTGGTCTCTAAGGCCCTCTCTGACGAGGCCAGCGGGTACGACCCCGTCCCCGGCCTGCGAGAAGCCATCGCCAACGGCACCTATGACCTCGAGGGTCGTTTGGGCCAGGCCATCGATGGTTTGATCGCTGATCTGGACTGACAAGTCCACCGTCACGCCATCATTCGAATTTCTCAACCCCGGGCCTCCCGGGGTTTTTCTTCGTCCTCCCTCAAGCCGTTAAGGGCATGGCCCCGTGTTGGGCGTCGTATCATGGAACTCATGACTACTGCAGCTGCTCGTTTCATCTTGGGATCCACTCTCGCGTACGGATGCACCTTTGGCCTTCTGGGATGCAGTGTTGCTCCAGAGAACATGCCCAAGTCGGTGCTCTACGAAAAAGCCACTGAAGCCGAACTGAAGGACGATGCTCAGTCGGCTTCGGAGTTCTACCGGGTGGTCGCCCTGCGATATCCAGGTGACTGGCGGGCCAAATTCGATACCGCCCGGACGCTGCTTGAGTTGAATCAAGCCGAAGCAAATGTTGAAGCTCGAGGGCACATCAAGATTTCCATCTCGTTGAAGCAAGAAAATCTTCAAGTGCGTGACACATGGGCAGAGTGTGAATATCGAGCAGGCCGCTCTTCATGGAACAAAATGTTCGCACGACTCGACGAATGGAGCACCCTGTCGGCTCTGGACGCTGTTCGTGGTGCCAAGTACGCGACCTTGACCGAAGATGTTGACCTCAGTGCGCGACGTATCGAACAGGCGCTGAACCAAGATGTAAATTGCGTTGAGGCCTACCTCGCCGCGATCGACTTGGCCGAGGTCCAAGATGACGAAAGCACCGCCAAGTATCGAACGCGGCAAGCGTATGGCCTTGCCCCAGCAGATCCTCGTGTCCTGGCCAAAGCAGAGGATTACGGCCTGATTCTTGGGCCAACTTTGGCCGTGCCACCGGGGCTGTGATCCCCCAATGGAACACGACCGAAACGTTCTGATTCCCGCGCTCTCCGCTTTGGCTGATTCAGGCCGATTGCGGATGCTTCGTCTTCTTGAACGCGCCGAACTTTCCGTTGGTGAGATTGCTTCCGCACTTCAGTTGCCACAATCGACGGCCTCACGTCATCTAAAAACGCTTATGGACTCGGGTTGGCTCAGTCGACGGTCTGTTGGCACCGCGCACCTGTATCGGCTGGCGGATGATCCACTGCCAGAACCCTTAAGAGGCTTGTGGCAAAGCGCACGAGCAGGACTTGGGCACAGCACACAATTGGAAGATGATGACCGCCGGCTCTCTTCAGTATTGGCCGAACGGGCCCGAAACGCCGAAGCGTTTTTTGGCCGAGTTGGCGGCGAATGGGATCAGATCCGCACTCAACTGTTCGGCCGGGCGTTTACCGCCGAAGCCCTTGCGGCATTGGCCGATCCGTCTTGGACCGTCGCTGACTTGGGCTGCGGAACGGGCGACGCCGCAAGCTTGCTGGCAGCGAGCGTGAAGAAGGTGATCGCGGTGGACCGGGAGCCCGCGATGCTTCGTGCGGCACAGAAGCGACTCGAAGACACCGGAAATGTTGATTTCCACGCGGCCGATTTGGAATCACTTCCCCTCGAAACGGCCAGTGTTGATGTGGCATTTATCCTTTTGGTTCTCCATCATCTGGAAGATCCCCAAAAAGCGGTCAACGAAGCCGCACGGATTTTGAAGCCCGAGGGCACTCTGGTGGTCGTCGACATGACGCCCCATGAGCGCAAGGAATATCGAGAGATCATGGCCCACCGGCATCTTGGATTTTCTGCCGATCAACTGGAGGATTGGACCAAACACTGCCCTCTTGATCTCGCTCACTCTCGACCGTTACGCCCCGATCCCAATGCCGCTGGTCCAGGATTGTTTGTGGCAAGATTTTCCCGAAGAGAGAATGCATGATGCTCACCATTTTAATTCTGAGCCAGTCGTATTCGAACGACCCCATCCAACACGATCGACCTTCTGATCGCTTGGCCGGCTGGTTGTCTCCTGAAGCAATTCAAAAAGTCGAACCCACTCTGATAGCGGAGTATGAACGACGCAATCGCTTGCCTCGACCGGTCAACACCGCCGGATTCATGATGTTCGGTCTTGAACCTGCTCAAGGTCGAACCCCTTGGTTGATCGAACAAACAACAACCAGCACCCAAAGGTTGCAAACCACCATCGGCATCCGAAATCGAGAAGAAGTGCAATGGAGCTTGATGGTGACACCTTTTGGCACCACGTCCGAACTGCCCAATACGATTGACTTGTCTGAGTTCCAATTCACCGCCCCGACCCAAAGGAGTCTGCGGCAGG
>CALDQF010000082.1 GCA_937911845.1 uncultured Phycisphaera sp.
GTGGCGCTACGTTATGGTTTACCGGTCTTTCGGGCAGCGGGAAGAGCACGGTGGCCGTGGCCTTGGAGTCAACCTTGCACGCTTTGGGGCATCATGCCTACCGTCTCGACGGAGACAATCTTCGGTACGGTTTAAATGCCGACCTTGGATTTTCACAAGAAGACCGGGCTGAGAATGTCAGAAGAGTGGGCGAGGTCTCAGCCCTGTTTGCAGACTCCGGCTTGTTGGTCCTTTCAAGTTTCATCAGTCCTGAGAGAGTGGACCGCGAACGGGTGCGGAAGCTGCATTTAAAGTCAGGGGTGCCTTTCTTTGAAATCCACATTGATGTTCCGCTGGAGGTGGCTGAATCACGCGATCCGAAGGGGCTCTACGCCAAGGCGCGAGCGGGGGAGATCCCTGAATTCACCGGGATTCATCAACCGTATGAGGCACCAGTTTCGCCAGAACTGCGTTTGCCGACCAGTGAACTTTCGATTGAGGGGTGCGTCGATCGCTTGCTACAAATGTTGCGGGAACAATCCGTTTTGCCCGCGAGCGGGATGGGGTGACATCACATAGAGACTTTTTTGGGTGGTTCACAAGCCCAAACCTGTCGGTTGTAATCGGATGCCGGTTGAGGGTGCAAATCCTGGTTGTCGCACCTGCCAATTGGCGTGCTAAGCGGTGGGGAGGGGATTCGAACCCCTGATCGGGATTCCCCGATGCCGGTTTTCAAGACCGGTGCATTCAACCGCTCTGCCACCCCACCGGTGGAAGGATCATTCTACCTTCTTCTCAGGGTGGATGAATGGTTCCACATGCAACAGGCCAATCATGGCCGCGACAGCTTCTTGAATCACACGGCGATTGACGTCATCCAGCGATCCATCCGCGAGTCCTTTGATGACATCGGCAGCTTTTTGGATGGTGTCTTCGATGTTGGTTGAATTTGATCCGCCTTCTTGGATGAAGAATCCATCGTTGGCTTCACACACCATTGACACCAGCTGGTTTGCTGTTTTTGCTGAGCCAAGCCGGGACCATTCGGCGGCTCGATGGAAAGGATTGGGTTGATCGCCGGAGCCAATGCGGATGGGTTGTCGGGCGGTCATCCCTGCTTTTTGGGGCGAATCCAGTGGTGCCCAAATTGTCAACATGTTCACCGGGCGCGCGATCAAAAAGTTCCCTCGGAATGATGATTATTTGTGTTGCCTCCCGGAAAAGGACGGCGAGGTCTGGTCATCCATAACCAGCCCATACCAATAAGGATCGTTACGAACCAAAGTGGCGGCGGCGGACGATGCCCTGGGTTGTGTACAGTTGAGGCGGCCGCAGTGGGGACGCTCCAGTTCGAGTCGAAGAGCATGGCCAGAAGTGGAAGAGCAAGAAGTGTGGAACCAAGCAGAAGCTGGTCTCGCATAATGCGGCCCGCACCACATCCCCACATGGCGCATCCAATCAGCCAAGCATCGGCTTGCAGCAACCGCTCCACGGGCTGTTGGAGAAGTAGGACCAAAGGCGCGAGCGCAACCTGCACAACCACA
>CALDQF010000083.1 GCA_937911845.1 uncultured Phycisphaera sp.
ACGCCATTGATCAGAGGTGAGTCGGTTGGTGCATAGATCACGTTCCCGGCTGCATCAACGAAGTCCCACTTGATGACCACCCGGTTGTTGTTGCCCAATACCGAGTCATCGGATGGGGTGTACCCACTCGCGGTGATGCTGAGTTCATCCCCAACTTCAACGTTGGTGAAGTCCTGAGTCACACCGGTGTAGTTCACACCTCCGGAGAACTCACCGAACATCAAGAGGGAGCTGCTTCCATCAAGAGCGAAGTCGGTGCTGGCGAATCGGTTGGCACCAAAGCCATCCCAACATCCCAGTCCATCTTCAAAGGAACCATTGTCGAAAGTTTCGTTCGAGCAAGGGTTCTCACCACCGTTTACCGAGAAGGTGAAGTCGTCGAACCAAAGGGATCCGCCTTGATTCTCGGCGCCTTGCACAAAGACAATGGCGGGACGGACCATGGAAGCATCACTCGGCACCAACGCTGAAATGGTGATTGGGACCCACTGGTCCTCTGCGATTGGGTCGGCTCCGGAAGTGATGTTCACCTCGGAGGATGCTCCATAATCGATGGTGCCATCAGCACGGACCCAGTCAAACTTGATCACCACGCGGTTGGTGGTGCCAGCGATGGAGTCGTTGCCGTCGGAGTAAGCAAAGCCGCTGAATGTGACGGTGTCACCAGGAGCCGCGGTATCGAAGTCTTGGAAGAATCCACTGTAGTTTTCATTACCGTTGAACTCACCGTAGACCTGAGCGGCTCCGGTACCGTTCTGGCTGAACACGTCGCTCACCGCGAACGAATTGCCGAACCACTCCCAGCAATCAAAGCCGTCTTCAAAGCCGTCGTTTTCCAAAGTGCCAAACGAGCAGACTGGGCCTGTCGCTTCGCCTTCTTCCAAAGATGCAGCATCGACAAAGACCGCACCAAGATCGTTGGGCGGATCGCCGTTCGGGGAGACAAAGACCGCGACCAATTTGACCGTCGCCGCACTGGCGGGAGCAGTGGCCGAAGTGGCCAGTTCGGTCCAAGTGTCCAAAGCAGAATCGATGTTGATCTGATTGCTTTCACCGAGCGAGAGGAAGTTGCCCGTCCCATCGAAGAACGCGACCTGCAAGACCAAGAAGTTGCCTGAACCAGCGGAGAATGCATCACCGGATGACACATAGGTCATAATGCTTCCGTCGTACCCCTGACCTGGAACACACGAAGTAGATTGCTCAAGCACGGAACCGCAAAAGTCCGCACCACAGAATGGGTTGAACAGCTTGGCGGAGGTAGATCCGTCAAAGGCAAAATCTTGTGAGACTTCAACATTGTTGAAGGTGATCCAGCTGTCGATGCCTGACTCAAAATCAGAGTTGACCAGAAGGTTCTGGGCCGATGCCGTGGACACCGCCAACAATGCCAATCCGGTCATTTTGGATGAAATATTCATGAGGTTCTCCATTTGGATGGGTACACCTTGAGTAGAGGTGCACAGTTCTATCCTTTACTTTTCGTCGAGACAGGGGAGTGGGTCAAGTCTCTCTGTTGAATTCCTTCTAATTTTCGTTATTTCCTGCATCTTTCCTGCTCCACACGACGTCTATTCGTCCAGATGGTGTAATTTCCGACGTTCACTTCAACGTTAGACCGGCAATTTTCTCGGACGCTTCGAAGTTCTCAACGCAATCTGGTGGTTTGACGGATGATGCCCACTACTCGATTGATCATTGCCACCCATGACATCACCTAATAC
>CALDQF010000084.1 GCA_937911845.1 uncultured Phycisphaera sp.
CCCCGGTTGGAACCAAGATGTCTTCGATGTTCGCTTGACGGGTAACCAGCCCCAGGTGGCTTCGTTCGCCGCGGGTGGCTCCTGGTCAACAGACGGCGAGGGTACTCCGGACAACGTGCATTTCAGATCGTTCACGGTTCTGGATGAGGCCGACTCTGGCGTCAACGCTGACGAAGCTCCCGGCCGACCGGCTTCTGCTTCTCACCCCTTCCAACCAAACCCCAATCAGTCGAACCCCTTTGCGGGTCCGTACGACCGGGAACTGCGCGGCTTCGCGTACGTCATTGCGGTTCAGTCCACCGGCAACAGCCCTCGTGAGATCAATTGGAACCACCTTGACGGTGTGGTGACGGTGATCAACTACGCCGATACTTCGGCGTGGACCTACCGCCCGGTTGGACTGCGGGCGTTGAATGGCGACACCGGCAGCATTTTGGATGGTTCGGTCGACGGTGCGAACGGCCTGCTGAAGCTGGACGACGAGATGTACGCCAAGCCGGCGTGCGAAGCAGTCTTTGGCTTCCAAGCCCAAGGTTCCGGATCCTTCGGATCACCTGGACTCGGCGTGAATTGCCAGACGAGTCTGGAACTGGTGACCATGCCAGTGGTGGGTGACTTCCGATCCGCAGGATCCGGCCAAGATCCTTTGGAAGGTGCACCATCGGTCCAGATGCAAACCCGCGTCTGGAACGAAAACGAGATCAAGTTTGAAGAAGACGTTCCGTTCCAATGCTGGAACCAGTACAGCGACCTCTTCATGCCTGAGATTTACACCAGCATCTTCCTGGAAACCGACATGGGCAAGGCCCGCATCTGCGCGGCCAACGCGGGCGGGAATTACCTGAACGAGAACAGCTCGTTCGGTCTGTCGATGTCGACGTTCCCTCTGTTCACCACCCGGGCCCACCACTTGGTGTACTCGGCGGGTGATGTCCGTCCCATGTCATCGGCTGGGGTCACCGGCCGGCACGTGGGACGTTTGGAAGGTCGCATCCGCTACGCCCGCTGATGGCGGGCCCATCAATCTCCGAGTGCCCCGCTTGGGGCAGTCAAACGACAACCGCCGCGATGCATCGCGGCGGTTGTTTTTTTCCAATGGTGGAATGCTTTACGGACATTCGCCCCAAGCGGTGATGACTGACAACAGATCAAGCCAAT
>CALDQF010000085.1 GCA_937911845.1 uncultured Phycisphaera sp.
CCATGAAGACCAAATTGGTAATACGGCCTCCACCCAGGTGTGACAGGCGATGAACTTGTTCGACAATTTGCCCGGAGGTGAGGTTGCCATCGTGGCCACCCAAGCCCGTCGCACAAAATTTACAGCCAACCGGACAGCCAATTTGACTGGAGACACAGGCGGTGCGGCGTGTTTCCGTGGGAATCATGACACATTCTGTGGCACGTGAGTCATCTAAGATCGGTAAGGATTGGTCCGCATCAGGCTTGGGCCATGCCGTGAGCAACTTTTGGGTGCCGTCACTGGCAAGTTGATCGGCCACGACGCCAGATTCGTACAGAGTCAAGTCTTCCCGGATTGCTGATTTCACCTTGCTTGACATGTTTGTCATGAACTCAGGGTCTAGAACGCCATGCTTCCACACCCAGTTACGCAGCTGCTTGGCGGTATACGAGGGGAGGTCGTTGCTCAAGCACCACGACTTGAGTTCTTCAAGATTAAGGCCAAAAAAAGATCTCAAATCGAATGGCCTTCAGCAGTTATTGCAATGAAAGGAATTTGTGACTGAGTCATCCAGTCTCTGGTCTTTCCGTCAGCGTCGACCGAGATTCCCCCCCGAGGGATCTCCGCATCATTCTCTTTCATAATTTTTCTCATGCTCCTAGGCAAGGGGAACTTCATCCCTTCTCCAGGTGCGTCGATGACTTCAATGTCCGCCTTGTATAAAGTCACAAAATGTGAAATAACTTGTTGGACCAAGTCTTCCGGCGCGCTTGCACCAGCGGTAACCAAAACGCTTTCAGCCCCCAAGACAAAGTCGTCCTTGAGTTCTCGGAGGTCGTCAATTCGGCAGGCTGGAGTTCCGCGGTTTTCAGCGATTTCCGCCAAGCGAACAGAGTTTGATGAATTTGATGAACCGATCACCAAGACTCTATCGACCGATTTCGCGTAGGCGGCCACGACTCCTTGTCGGTTGGTTGTGGCGTAGCAGATGTCTTCCCCTGGAGGGCCTTTAATCAAAGGGAACCTTTCCTGAAGAATTGAAATGATTTTCTCGGCGTCATCGGTACTCAGTGTTGTTTGAGTGAGATAGACGAGATTGCTTGGGTCTTGAACCGATACGGATTTGGCGTCATCTTCTGATTCAACAATACGAATTGATTCGGGGGCTTCACCGTGCGTGCCAATAACTTCTTGGTGGTCTGCGTGACCAATGAGCAAAATTTCCATCCCCAAATTTGCATAACGAACTGCTTCGGCATGCACCTTGGTCACCAAAGGACATGTCGCATCGATTGTTCTTAAATTCCGATTCGCGGCGGCTTCGCGTACTTTAGGGCTTACACCATGTGCGCTGAACACCAAAACAGAATTGATGGGGATCGAAGGGATATCTTCCGTGAAGATGACACCCTTGGCTTCGAGTCTTGATACCACATGAGTGTTGTGCACAATGTCATGGAAGACATAGATAGGGCCATCAATGAGGTTTGTCAGGCGATCGACGACTTCCACGGCCATCGCGACACCAGCACAAAATCCTCTTGGGTTCGACAACAGAATCCGCATCTGAACTCTATCGTAGCCTCACTCCTCAGTGCATCGCATTGCAAATACCACCCGGTCAGCAGCATCCCTGATGCGAAGGTCCATGGGCTTGCCCCGCCCGTGACCGGCTTCTCGGTCGACCCAAAGCAGGATTGGTGCGGCCGCTTCATCTTTGGTTTCACGTTGCAGCAAGGCGGCAAGTTTTCGGGCGTGCATGGGATGCACACGGTTGTCGTTTTCTCCCGCGGTGATGAGCACGCTGGGGTATTGGCGTCCCTGCACGACATTGTGATAGGGGGAGTAGGGCAGGATCCAACCCAGATCTTCCTTCACTTCGGGATCCCCATATTCAGGAATCCAGAATTTGGCCATCAGGAACTGTGGATATCGCACCATGTCCAACAAAGGCACCATAGAAATGCTTCCGGCCCAGAGGTCGTATTGCTGAACGGCCGCGACGCCGGCCAGCAATCCTCCGTTGGAACCGCCCATGGCAACCAAACCGTCTGACTTCGCGATCCCGGCTGCAACCAGATGTTCCCCCGCGGCGCGAAGGTCGTCGAACACATTCTGTTTGCGTTCAAGCATGCCATCTTGGTGCCAAGCTTCACCAAACTCACCGCCACCTCGCAGGTTCACCGAGGCATAGACTCCGCCTGCTTCAATCCAAGGCACCATGCTGCCAATAAATCGCGGCGGAATCGTGATGTTGAAGCCGCCGTATCCATACACGATGGTTGGTGCGGGGCCTTCGCTCCCCGCCTTCCGCACCACAAACATGGGAACCCGCGTGCCATCCTTGCTGATGCACCACTCACGTTGAACGTCAATGGAGTCTGGATCGAAAGGGAGATCGGGGGAGGCCCACAAACTGGTTTGATTGTCCGCAAGGTCAATTTGAAGGATTTGGTTTGGTGTGTTAAACGATGCATAACTGACAAAAGCAGAAGTGCTGCTTCGTTCTACAGCAATGGAAGCAGTGCCAATTCCGGGCAGAGGAAGGGGGCGAACGGATTCGCCTTGGAGGTTACTCACGAAGAACTGGGTGGCTGCTTCTCTTTCGACGGTCAAGACCAACTCGCCTCGACAGTACGAGGCTGATTGCAACACTGAGCCTTCAGCGGGGGTGAAGATCTGTTGCCAGTTCTCTCGTTCTGAACGCCATAGATCAACTTTCCACAAGGCGCCACT
>CALDQF010000086.1 GCA_937911845.1 uncultured Phycisphaera sp.
GTTGAGAAGAAGGGCGTCGTGCTTCGTTGCTTCCGCGGCGTGTGGGGAACATTAGGACAGGGAAACCGCGATGGCGTGTTTCAGAATTCATGTTGGATCTGGGGGCTGTGTTCCAGCACGTTGGGCTGGCAAGATCGGAAATGGAAATTGACTTGGGATGTCTCAGTCCGAACCGTACAGGTCAAGATAGAACTCACGGATTTGCACTCCGGCGGTTTCTCGATTCCGACTGAATTGGAATCCTTCTCTCTCGAACAATTGGACCGCCGCGGTCTGCTCAAGACGGGCGTCCAGCAACACCTTCAAAAATCCTTGATCCCGGCAGTGGGCCAAAGCCGCCCGTAGCAATCGTGCAGCAATGCCTTGGCGGCGAAAGTTCGGTGTGACCCTCAGCCGGCGCATCTCTGCCACATCGGTCTTCGTCGCGACAACTCCGACCATCCCGATGACTCGATCGTGTGCCCCTGAGGTCTGCTCCTGTGGTGAAGCTTTCGCAAGCTGTTCTGTTACAACCGCAACCCAAAATCGGTTGTGGATAGAGCCGATGTACGTTCCGGAAAAGTGTTGCAAATCGGCAGGGACATCCAGACCCGCGACCCCCAGCTCTTTAGAAAGATTTTGATCGTTGATGCTCTCTTGGTGCAAGGCCAGAATGGCGGCGGCATCGTCTTCGGTGGCTTGACGGATTTCAACCTGTGTGCAGTTGGCGTTGCCAGATTGAGTTGGATCTTCCAGATCGCGCATCGATCGAGCCTACCGATGATCGAACTCATTCACCAGTCAAAGAAAGGATGAGTTCCGACAATTTTGACCAATAGTGGCCTGTCAGCTCGTTAAGTCGCGAATTTTTTCTTTGTAGGCGGCTTTCAGTTCTTCCAAATCACCGAAATAGGCGATGGCAGCCCAGCGGCCCAAGTGGGCGTTGCGTCTTCGTCCGCCACGCGAAATGACAGCGGGGTGGTTCATAACATTTCTTCGGAATCCACCATTGGCGGCATCTTGCAACATTTGCTCAAAACCATCTCGGTAGGGACCTTTCTGATCAGCGAGCAACAAAGCCAGGGCCCAAACTTGGGCGTAGTACCCGAGCAGTTCTTCGTTGCGACGACTCCCAATGAACGATTGCACAGGTCGATCGAGCAAGTCCTCCAGAGGGATGAGGCGGCCAGAACGCGCTGAATCGCGAAGTCGTCGCCGGCGTTCCCAGTTGTCACAAGGTCGGAAAGCTGGATTGTCGTCGGCCGGTCGGAAGCGCAAACCTTCCATGTAAGTGGCAATTCCTTCGTCCAGCCATGAGGGAATATCTTCACGGAACGTGGATTGGACATATTGGTGCCAGCCCTCGTGGACCGCGATCGCGAAAGTGTCCCGGTCTCGACCGGCCCAATCGATGTAGTACAAATAGCCAGTGCCGTTGATGGCAAAACCACCTCGACCAATCGAAGCCAAAGATTCGGCTTGCTGGGGCAGTACTTGCCGGGTCTTCGCCAACCATTGGTTGCGGTCGCCAAGCACATAGGTGTCCAAGGTGGACTTGGGGTCGGGGAGGGTGCCGAAGGCGGTCTGATATCGGAAGATCGCGTGTTCAAGGAGGATGGGCAAGCGGTCCATCACCCGTTCGTAGCGAATGTTGCTGCGAATCGTGTAGTGCTGGGTGGACATGACTCGTCCGGATTTTCCAGCAAAGGACCAGGGTGCGATTTCAATGTCGGTGTTGATGGCGTTCAGCGCAGTCATCGGAACTTGGTTGATGCTGGACTGGCCAGGGTTGACGCCGGAGACCCGAGTTGCATTGAGGGCTGAAGTCGCAGGTCGAGAAGATGTCTTCTCTTCGGTTAGCGGGACGCTTCCGCAACCAGCCAGGAGCAACAGGAACCATCCGATACGCATAGCCCGAGCATACGCGTTTGGAGGTCAAGGCGTCGGTGGTGTTGGCATTTGGTTCAGTTTTGAACCGCAGCGAGGGCTGCTTCGGCTGCCGTCAGGTCTCGCTTTGCTTCCTCATACCGTTTTCGAGTTTCGGCCACCACCGCTTCAGGCGCGTTGTCCACATAGTTGCGGTTGGCCAATCGATTCTCGAAGCCGTCAACCGATCGCTTGGCTTGATCCACCGCTTTTTCCAATCGGGCCCGCTCTGCAGCTGGGTCCAGACCGCCCGAGGTTTGGATGCCAAAGCTTTGTCCTTCGAAGGTGGCAGGCGCTGCGGTGCTTGGAGCACGATCGGCAGAAATTTCTGATACGCCCGCCAACCGCTCCACCAATCCATCGAGTGCGCTGATCAACGCCAACGTATCACCAGCAACGTGCAGGACCACTTCGTCGCGGGGCTTCAATTGCCGCTCGGCGCGGACACGACGGATCTCATCGATCAGCGTCGTGCCTCGCCGTACCAATTGGTCCAGTGATTCTTCCAGTGATGGGGCGTTTGGCGCTTGTGCGGCTGCCATAGGCCCATCTTGGGACGTCAATTCGAATCCTGAAATGGAAGTGTTGCCACGGGGAATGGACCGTCCAATGGTCTCAGTGACGAACGGGCAGATAGGGTGCAAGAGCCGAAGAATGGCGTGCAAACATTCCGCCAAAATGCACTGTTGGGCAGGGTCGTCTTTCGCTGTTCGGTTCACGGCTTCCAAGTATGTGTCGCAGAAGTCACGCCACAGAAGGTCGTACAAA
>CALDQF010000087.1 GCA_937911845.1 uncultured Phycisphaera sp.
GATGGCATCTATGACCGGGACCCCGCCAAACACAGCGATGCGGTTCGGTACGACACGCTGTCTTTTGAAGACGCGATCGAACAACAACTTGGCGTGATGGATCTCACCGCCCTCACGATGTGCATGGAACGAAAAATACCCGTCCAAGTCTTTGACTTTTTCACCCCCGGCAACATCGCCCGAGCGGTGGCCGGAGAAACGATTGGAACTCTGGTCTCCCCCCGCCATCCCGACCACGCGAATTCCGACTAACATTGCCCTTCCCCAAAGGAGCCTTTCATGTCCTACAACGAAGCCATTCAAGAAGCCAAAGATCAGATGCAAAAGGCGTTTGAGTACTTGGAAAAAGAACTCAAAGGCATTCGGACTGGTCGTGCCAGCAGTGCTTTGGTGGAATTCATCAAAGTTGAAGCATGGGGCAGCCTTCAAGACATCCGTTCCGTGGCCATGGTGAGTGTTCCTGAGACCACCCAAATTGTCATCAAGCCATACGACGCATCAATCAAACAAGAGATCTTGAAGGCCATCCAGAATTCAGACTTGGGGCTCAATGGCATGGTTGATGGTGATGTCATCCGGGTGAATGTCCCTCCCCCATCGGCCGATCGCCGGAAGCAACTGGCCGCTCAAGTGGGCAAACTCGGTGAAGAAGCTCGCGTCTCCGTCCGAAATGTTCGCCGTGACACCTTGAAAGCCATTGGAAGCTTGACCAAGGATCAAGGACTTTCTGAAGACGACCAAAAGCGGGCCGAAAAGCAGGTTGAAGACGCAACCAAGGACGCCATTGGCAAAGTCGATACCGCGGCCGAAAGCAAGGCCAAGGAGCTCGAGGCGATCTGATGTTGGCGGTGTACCTGTCTCCCTTGATTTGGCTTGGGGGACCCTGCGATGCCCCGGTGTCCGACTTGCCTGTTGTCTACGTGGACCGGGATGACTTCCCCGTCACATCCTCATGCCGGTTGGCAGTGGTTCCTGGGGCTGACTTCAAAGATGTCAAAAACGACGGTTTGGTCAGAGTGGTGGGCCACAACATTCAAGTGGATGCCACCGGACCCTCCCTGCAAAG
>CALDQF010000088.1 GCA_937911845.1 uncultured Phycisphaera sp.
CATCACGCTTGCGGATGATCATGGGGCGATCGCGGTCGGGGAAGTGCACCACAATCGCGCCGTCGTCTTCTCGGGCTTTCCCCGAAGCCAAGAATGATTCCACCACGCCAGCCAGTTGATCGTTGTAAAAAGATTCACCCTTGTCGCTGTCCCGGCGCATACGGACCCCGAGCAAATCAATGGTCTCTTGCACGGCATCGAGCGTGCAATCGATCATTTTTTGCCAATCGGCGTGAAGTTCAGGGTCCCCCGCTTGCAGCTGCACCAAATCCTGTTTGGCCGCGGCAATCACTTCATCAGCACTCTCATTTTGAGCTTCGAATTCAGCGTGGCGATGCGACCCGGCAAAGAAGCGACGGGTGGCTTCAGCACCTCGACGATCGGCCTTGGCGTTGGCCTGAGCTTCTCGATACGCCGTGTCAAGGTCTTCGAGCGTGACCTGATCCAAATTGACACCGTTGTTTCGAAGTTGGGTCAAGACCAAGGCGATGGGTGTTCCCCAATCACCAAGGTGATTTTGACGGATCACCGTGCGTCCACGCCGTTCCAGAGTTCTGGCAATGGCATCACCAATGACGGCGGAACGAAGATGCCCAACGTGCATGCGTTTGGCCACATTCACCGAGACCATGTCGATGGCCACGGTGTGATCGGAGGGCTCCGTCACCACCCCAAGGGTGGGGCTGTCCATCGCCAACAATGCCGCCGCCACCGCCGACGGCGCCAGTCTGAGATTGATGAAACCAGGTCCGGCAATCGATGACTCCGAGACAACTTCACCAAAGTCGACGTGGCTCAAAATCGTTTCCGCCACTTCACGCGGTGGCTTCCCCAATCGTTTGCCCAGACCCATGGCGACATTCGCTTGCCAATCACCAAATTCACGCTTCTGCGCTTCGCGCAGAATCGGGTCGACATCTTCGAAGCCCTCGCCAAAAGCTGCACGAATGGCAACTCGAAGCGATTGATCAATCAAAGCAATGGGATCGGCGTTGGTCATGCGGGGAGAAATCCCACATCCCTCGGTCACTTATTCCCCGGAGATTTGGAACAGCAAAGCCAAAAGAATGCCGAGCATGGCGATTCCGAGGTTGGTGGCATTGGAGACCGAGGTCCCCGCAAGGGCTAAATTAGCGCTGGAAGAAGTACTTCGTCGAAAAGCCCGGACGGCCACTGTCAATTCAGGGAGGCTGGTGACCAACGCTCCTACGAAATAATGCAAGTAGGCAAAAACAGATCGCCCCAAAAGATGACTTAGATCTTCTTTGTACAGTTCAGTCCCGGCCAAAAACAACCAATTCAGTAGCGCTGATGAAGCGCCCAAGATCAACAACATGAAGATCAGTCGGGGCCAACGGCCTGAACTCTGGAAGCCATCATCCCCAGCATAAATTTCGGGATTTTTCCGCTGATCCCTTCGTGCCCACCAAAGGAAAAATAACACGCCGCCCCCGCAGTATGCCAGAGGGATTTGCACGGCTGACCACTCGAAAAGCGACCCGTTTGATTCAACAAGACCAGTCATGGCGAATCGAGACAGCAGCCACAGGCCAACCGCCATCAGGACATGCTTGCGGACCAAATGAAATTCGCGGCGCAACTGCATCAGTCCTCCGCCAGAGCCAGTGATTTGGGCCCAGATGGGTGCAATCAAAACAACCAGATAAATGTTGGCGAAGTTCGAGCCGAGCGGATTCGCAATCCCTCCCCATTGCCCCAATGCCAAGGCGTACAGCATCAGGAGCAGCTCAGGGAAATTGGTACCAGCACTGACGGCCAAAGGCCGAAATCGTCGTCCAAAATGCCTCCCGACCAGTCCTGCAACTTCGTCAGCCATGCCATCGCTGGACCACGGCAGCACAAACCAGCCGATCGACCCACCAATCGCCAGAGCCACCAACGGAAAAAACCACGAGGGTGTTTCCCCAGATTGGGCAAGATCGATGAGGAACGTCACGAAGTCCATACTTGATTCATCTTAAGTGACCCTGAATCAAGCCATCGGGACACCGATGGAACTCTTCATGCACAATGGCAAACATGCCCCCTTTGCGCCTGTTGTTTGTTTGCACTGGAAATAGCGCCCGAAGTTTGATGGCCGAAGCTTTGGCCCCGCACCTCTTCCCCGGACAGTTGGAGGCGGGCTCATGTGGAAGCAGCCCCTCCGGAACACCACATCCGCTTGCTCTGGCCGCGCTCCAACAGCATGGCATCCCCCACGAGCACCTCACCAGCAAAGGCATTGTCGCAATTCAGCATCTGCCTTGGGATGTGATTGTCACGCTTTGTGATGGGGCCCAAACGGACTTCTGCCAAGGCCTCTCTATCTCAGGTGCCATCACCACACATTGGGGCTTCCCCGATCCGCCAGCGGCCAAAGACCCGGAAGGCTGCTTTGAACGGGTTTGTGGAGGCATCGAACAATGCCTGCGCATTTTTATGGCCCAGGCCGATCGACCACTCGCGAACAGAGCAAACGCCGCCGCCGCCGTGGCCGAGCGGTTCTGCATGGCGGAAAACTGGGCATAAGATTCCAACATGCGAGCGACGAACGAGCCCACGACCCCTCTGAAAAAAATTGACCGCTGCGCAGACCTCCCCCATCGGCCCCGAGTGCTGCTGGGAAAAATGGGGCTCGACGGCCATGATCGTGGTGTCAAACTGATTGCACGCGCTCTGCGAGACTCGGGCATTCACGTGATTTACTCGGGTTTGTGGCAAACCCCACGTTCACTCGCTATCGGCGCACGCGATGAAGACGCTGATGTTCTGGCCTGCTCCATGATGAGCAACTCTCACTTGGTGTTGGTGCCTCGACTGGTCAATGCCTCGGCCGAACTTGGCCGCAGTGATATGGCCATCGATGTTGGCGGCATCATTCCCCAAGAAGACGTGCAAACCATGCTTGATTCTGGGGTAAGAAAAATCTTCCACACCGGAACCAGCATGGATGAGTTGGTCGAGACGGTTCGATCGGCCGTCAAGCCGCGGGTCGCTCAATACGAAGGAAATGCGGCCTTGGCTCGATCCATTTCCCTGGCCACCGAAGGCCGCGTGCCCGCGGAGGCTCCTCGCCGACGCCCGAGCACCGTCATCGGCATGACCGGCTCACCTGGGGCGGGCAAGAGCACGCTGGTCGCCCAAATCGCGGCCGAAAGCGTGCAACGAGGCGAGAAACTCGCCGTCGTGGCATACGACCCCATGAGCCCCATCACTGGAGGCGCGCTCCTCGGTGACCGACTTCGGGTGGATTTTGGTCGCGTGGATGAATCGGTGTTCTACCGATCACTCGCTATTGCCGGTGAAGATTATGAAGCCCTGCCGGAGATCTTGGACCTCATCGGTGGCGCTGGCTTTGACCGCGTGATTGTTGAAACGGTTGGCGCAGGACAGAACGAAACCAAAATTCGTGAATGCGTGGACCGCACCGCCGTCGTGGTGGTCCCCGGCATGGGTGATTCCATCCAAATGGACAAGGCCGGGATCTTGGAGATCGCCGATTGCTTTGTGGTCAACAAGAGCGATTACGAGGGGTTGGAACGGCTACGCCGTGAACTCAAAGACGCCTGCGGTGGGCGACCCATCGTGGAAACCGTGGCCACCGAAGGCCGCGGTACCGAAACATTGCTCGACACCCTGTTTGGCTGACCCCCGATCGCAGTCGCGAGCCAAAGGTGCAACACCCCCGCCAGAAGCGTGGCCAAGGCCAAAACTCTGAGGGTCGGAAGACAATCTCGGGCCGGAAAAGACTGAGACACGTCTTTGCCATCGGCCCAGATCCCACCCCACTTTGGCGGTTGCCGCCGATTTTCCTAGGATTTCTTCCATGACCCCCCCTGCCTCATCACTCCGCCATCGCCTCCAACAGCCTGGGACACTGATATGCCCCGGGGTTTTCAACGCCCTGGTGGCCCGAATGGCCAAACAGGCCAACTTTGAATCGGTGTACATCTCTGGTGGAGCCACGGCGAACGTGGCGGGCGTTCCCGATACTGGTCTGCTGAGCCTGACGGAATGCACCCGGACCATCAGAGAAATTGTTGACGCCTCGGGACTTCCAGTCGTGGCCGATGCAGACACCGGTTACGGCGAAGAAGAAAACGCGGTTCGGACGATCGTGGAGTACGGCCGGTCGGGTGCTGCGGCCCTCCATGTTGAAGATCAAGTGTTCCCCAAACGCTGTGGTCATCTTGACGGCAAGCAGTGTGTTCCTGCTGATGACTTCGCGCAAAAAATCAAAGCAATGAGTGAGCATCGACCTTCCGATGACTTCTTGCTGATTGCCCGAACCGACGCCGCAGGGGTGCATTCTTTTGCCGACGCCGTCGCCCGAGGACAGCAGTACCGAGAAGCGGGAGCCGACATGATCTTCCCGGAAGGTCTACGAACCGAAGAGGAGTTTGCGGAATATGCCAAAGCGTGCCCAGGACTGTTGCTGGCCAACATGACGGAGTTTGGCAAAACGCCGCAGATCTCAGCCACGAGATTTGAGTCCCTTGGCTATGACATGGTGATCTACCCCCTTTCCATGATGCGTCTCGCCATGGGTCATGTGGCCCGCGGGCTAGCCCACCTGCGTGAACATGGATCGGTTGAGGGATTGATGGACGAAATGCAGACTCGGACCGAGCTCTACGAAAGTCTGGGCTACCAACCCGGGTCGCCGTGGTGGTTCCCGGGTTCACCGGATTGATCCCACCATTCAGCCGCTATTTTAGAAAATTTTTCAATTTCTTTTTTATTTACACTGCTCATAATCGATAATTAGTTGACATAACAATTAAGATGTATTTTATCAATTATTTATTAAATTATAATAAATAAATTTGATCAATGAAAACTGTTGTTTTAAAGTTTGGTGGAACTTCTGTAGGAAGTATCGATAGAATTAAAAAAGTATGTAAAATTGTTGCTTCTTATAAAAAGAAAAAATTTAAAGTAATTGTCGTTTCCTCGGCGATGAGCGGTGTTACAAATGATCTTGTAAATAAATCTAAGCTTATCAGCAATAGTTTTGATAAAGCTGAATATGACGCTTTAGTTTCTACAGGCGAGCAAGTTTCTTGTGCATTAATAGCAGGAAGACTGAATCATACTGGATTCAAATCTAGATCTTGGATGTCTTGGCAGATACCAATTATAACTGAGGGCCCTTACTCGGCAGCTAGAATATGTAAAATTATTTCAAGTGAAATTAATAATTATCTTAAAAGTGGCGGTATTCCAGTTGTTACTGGTTTTCAAGGTATTAATAATAAATTAAGAATAACAACTATTGGCAGAAGTGGATCAGATGCTTCAGCAATAATGTTGGCCAAATTTATCAAAGCAGATGAGTGTATTATCTACACTGATGTGGATGGAGTTTATACTACTGACCCAAGGCAATACAAAAATGCAAAAAAAATTAAAAAAATATTTTATGATGAGATGTTGGAAATGGCATCTTTAGGATCAAAAGTCATGCAACCAACTTCAG
>CALDQF010000089.1 GCA_937911845.1 uncultured Phycisphaera sp.
TGGCGAGTGCCAGGCAGAAACCATCGTGGCCGGGTGCGATCCATATCGACTCGCTGATTTGGTGGGTGACGCGTTGCCCGCCTCCTTTCAAGAGCGGTTGCAAGGTGTCCAACGCCAAGGCACCACCTTCAAATTGAATCTTGCCCTGTCTGACCTTCCGACCTTCACGTGCCTTCCCGAGCGGGTGGGTCAACATCAAACCACCAGCCACCTGCTTCCTGATGAGCGGGATGGTTCGGTGCTCGCGCAAGTGCGGCAGGCCTGGGACGAAGTCGAGGCTGGCCGGTTGGCTGATTTTCCCACGATGGAGTGGTATTTCCACACGGATGCGGAACCCAGTTTGCAAGATGAACACGGCCACCATTCCGCGGCGTTGTTTGTCCAATGGGTTCCCCACACCTTGGCTTCATCCAATTGGGACCAAGAGCGCCAGCGTTATGCCGATCATCTGATCTCTGTGGCGAGCCGCTTTGCTCCAGACTTGCCAGAATTGATTGTGGACATGCTGCCCCTAGCGCCACCAGATATCGAAGAGCGCTTTGGAATCACCGGCGGGCATATTCACCACGTGGACAACACCGTGGCGTTCGATCAGCGGGTCCCGCACGCTTGGCCGGTGCCCGGTCTCTATTCAGCGAGTGCCGGGTGCCATCCCGCGGGGAGCGTCATTGGCGCGGCAGGCCACAACGCGGCGGTTCGAGTCTTGCAGGATTTGGGAAAGTCACTCGTCGGAACTGGTCTTTCGGAGTAGGCTCAGTTCATGCTTATCGTGGCATTTCTTCTGGTTGGATTCGAAGGCGAAGTGCCTGATTTCAACCGAGATGTGAGACCTCTGCTGTCGGACCGTTGTTTTGCCTGTCATGGTCCTGATGCGGCAGCCCGCAAAGCCGGACTTCGTTTGGATCTGCGTTCGGAGGCCATTGCCTCCGGGATGCTGATTCCCGGAGACTTGGAGGCGAGCGAGATCTTGCAACGGATCGTTCACGACGATCCCGACGAGTTAATGCCGCCCCCCGAGTTGAACAAGGGATTGACCGACGCGGAGGTAGACGTCCTGCGCCGGTGGATCGCGTCTGGAGCAGCGTACGACTCCCATTGGGCTTGGGAAGCTCCGGTCGCTTCGCCCATGCCCGGTGCGACCGGATTCGATCATCCCATTGACGCCTTTCTGCATAAGGAAATGGCAACCGCTGGGCTCACTCCGAATCCAAGGGCTCGACCGGAGCGGCAACTCCGACGATTGTTGCTTGATCTCACAGGGTTGCCTCCAACCCCGGATCAGGTTGAAGCTTTTCTTGATGGATCGCTGTCGTGGGAAAAAGCCGTTGATGTTGCGTTGGCCATGCCAGCCCACGGGGAACA
>CALDQF010000090.1 GCA_937911845.1 uncultured Phycisphaera sp.
CCAGGCAGTTTCGTTGCCTGCGCCATGGCGGCTCAATATCACTCTGGTGGACGACGGTTCCAGTTCCAACTTCGCTGCGGTCTTGGAAGAAACCATCACCGATCGACCACTTGATCTGATCCGGCACGAGCACAACCGAGGGAAGGGCGCCGCCCTCCGCACCGGGTTCGACGCGGTGCTCCAGTGCGGGCAGGAAGGCGATGCGGTGGTGGTTCAAGATGCTGATTTAGAATACGACCCCAATGATTTGGTGGCCCTTCTGGAACCAATCTCTCAAGGCAACGTTGATGCGGTGGTGGGCACGCGGTGGGGACCTCACCATCGCATCCAAGGCCTCTGGCCCCGTCTGCACCGGGTGGTCAATGGGCTGCTGACGGTCTTGTCGAATCGTCTTACGGGTCTTCGTCTCACCGACATGGAATGCTGTCAAAAGATGCTCACGATGCCCACGCTTCGCACCGTGCGCCACCACCTCACCGAAGATCGCTTTGGTGTTGAGCCCCAACTGATCGCGGCCTTGGCAGTGCATCGGGTCCGGTTGCAGGAAGTGCCAGTGTCGTACCACCCCCGAAGCACGAGGGAGGGCAAGAAAATTGGTTGGCAGGATGGACTGAGAGCACTTTTGGTCATCGCACGCGGTGTCCGGAGGCCCGCATGAACAGTCTGTTGTCATCACGGTCATGGATTTGGCAGGTTCTGGGGTTTGGCCTCGGGGTGTGGCTCTTTTGGACCGTGCTGCAAGGTGCCCTGCAAGCGGGAGATTTCTCGGCGTTCCGAGAAGCCGATCCCATGCTGTTGGGCCTGATGTTCCTGTTGTCCTTGGCCTCGAGCGTGTGCAATGCCGCATTGTTCACTTCGGTCAGCCGGCCACTGGGCCACCAACCATCCCTTTCTCTGCGCCGCATGGTGCCGCTCAACTTCAGCTGTGGCGCCCTGAACTACGCCCCCTTCCGATTGGGCACGCTCGCGCGGGCCGGTTGGCACGTCCGAGTGGACGGCATGAATGCATCACGTGTCTCGGCACTAATGGCCATGGCCGGTGGTTGGTACCTGCTCGTCGGTTTGGCGGCATTCGGAGCACTCTGGCTGCGGCCTTCGGCCGATTGGGGAACGTTGGTCATTGGATTGCTCTTGCTTCCGGTGGGCTGGGCGCTGGGCCGAACGGGCATTGCCAAGTTGCCAGGAGGTTTGTTCCGCGAAGCACGTCTCATGTTGAACAACACCCGGGCCTCATTGGAATGCGCTGGTTTGCGAATCTTGGACATGTTGTGCTTCACCGCACGCTTGCTGATTGGCGCGCAAATTTTGGGCATTGAACTCAGCTTGGGCGAAGGAGTACTGCTGGCCGTGGTGGCCACCTTTGCCAGTTTGGTGCCGTTCGGCCGTCTTGGCTTTAGAGAGGCGGGCGTCGCCGGTGCGGCGGGCGCGATTGGCGGCATTGACCCTGGGCTGCGAGATCAACTTTCGCTCTTGGATTCCGCCGCCGAAGCCGCCGCCTACGTCCCGTTGGGACTGGCCCTTTCGGTGCTTTGGCTTCGTCCCCATTTCAAACAAGTGCAGTCAAAAACATGTTGACGGCCCGAGTTTGCCGCTGCGGCAAAGATATCACCCGTGCAAGCCTGCCCACGCCTTTGCGGGGCATTGTGGCTTGTCCCGTGTGCGGCCGAGGAGTGTTGGACCAAGACGATCGCAGTCGAATCGCGTGGCGACGAGCTCGCAAAGTGGATGCGAGCCTGACCCGATTCGTACTGCAGCTGCATGCCTTGCCCATGGCTTTTTTGGCCCTCGATGATGCCGGGCTGGGGTTTGAGCAGTTTGCTCGCAAATCGGATGCAAGTTTGCTGGTGCTCCCACTGATTTGGTGCGCTTTTGCTGGAGCGTGGACCCACTTTGGTTTGGGACATCTTCGCCTTCGCACCCGAGTTGGGTTGTGGATTATTCTCTGGCTCTTCACGATGGGGTGCGGATGGCTTCTCAACGCGCTTGACCCTGGCCATTCGGCGGTCTTCCGCCTGAAGCCGCATCTGATGAATGCTGCTGCTGGCATATTCGCGCTCATTGTGGGCTGGCCCGTTGCACGCATCCTTGAAGCCGTGTGGCAAGGCTTTCGGCGTGGCAGACGCCGCAAGAAGCGAGAACAATGGCGTCGCTGGGGAGTTGCATGGTGACCGAACCATCATCCATCACCACCGAACCAACCGAATTCGCATTGGAGGGGCATCGTCCTTGCCAATACTGCGGCTACGACTTGGTCGGAACCCCCATTGAACGCGCACTGGACCTTGATCTCGCAGTCATTCGTTGTCCCGAGTGCGGCAACCTGAACCCCCTCATTGGAACACCGCCACTCGGACCGTTTGCCCAGCGGGCCGCCACGGTCGGCACCTTGGTTCGCTTGCTGTTGATTGGACTTGCGGCCATCTTCCTTTGGAACGTGGCATTTTTCTCGGTGGAAATCATGGGCGAGAGCATGTATCGAAGCCATACCAATGATGGTCTCATGGCGTTCTTCCAGAGCGCCGGAGAAACTCCAGAGGAACAACGAGCTTTACAAGCAGTTCAAAAAGACGATGCCACGCTGGCCGATGCCATCACCGTTGTGACGCTGTTTCAAGAACGAACCTACTTCAACATCAACCTCAATCAGTTGGTTCAATCACAAATCATAGATTTCTTGGGCGTCGGCTTCGTCCTCGGCCTGATTTGGTCATGGCTTCTCTTGCCGCAAAGCTGGGGTCGTGCAGGAACAGTGACCCTCATCATCGGCATACTTGCAGCCGGTGCCGGTGTCGTCTCTTTGTACGCAAGCAGCCCACTCAGCCTGCCAGTCCAATATGCAGGACCAGCTGGGGCATTCGTTCCGGACAACTTCCTTTCGGACATTGTTGATCGCAGTCTGGGACGGATGTATGCCCTTCATGGGGCCGCATTGATCGTCGTCACCTTGGTCATCTCGAGCGTGCTGGCTCGACCTCTTGCCAGAGGGGCGTTTCGGCTCTTGGTGCCAACGGAACATCTTTCCGGTGTGGAGTTGCTCTGGAAATCCGATGGATTGCCGGTGCCAGCCCCTCCCCCAGCCAAGGCCCCAACGGTGGTGGACCCTTGATGGATCGCTGCGCCGCACTTGATGAGCAGACCAAGGCCCTCAAAAACTGGCAGTACGAAGACAATGTTTTTCCGCTGCTTGCCCACCCCCGACTTTTCAGCACTTGGACATTGATCGAAGCTTGGCTTCGGATTCTGCAACTTCTTGCCTTGCTGGGCGTGTTGACGTGGTCGGTGCTCTTCCTTCCCGAACTCCTTCGAAGTGTGCACAGCTCAAATCTGCATCGGCACACCACAGTTTTGACAAATTTGCATACGGCCCAGATCGAAACTGAAAGTGATGCAGATCCTGAGGTGAAGCCAGCTTCCAGATCCATGCAAACCCTTGAACCAGAAGACTCTTCTGAAGAGTACTGCGTCGCTGTTTCTGAGTATCTCGCCAATTCAAGGACCACTTCTGACTGGCTTGTTTTGGCTTGTCTTCCTGCCATGGCTTTGGGCAGTGCGGTTGGAGCCGTGGTGAGCTTGATCTGCTTGCCGGCCAACCGATGGCGCACCTTGGGTCTCGGCCTGTTCACGGGGGCTGGAACCACTGCATGGTTGCTCCTCACCACAACACACCAGAATCGTTCATGGGGATCAACTCGCACCATTGGCGCCCCAGGTGAGCAGTGGATGATTGCCATCGACCCCTCCGTGTATGACAAACTCATGTTCGCGTGGACCGTCAACGACCTGCCTGCCGCCACACTCAGCATGACCGGGGGCTTGATGATCGCCATGTGGTTCGCCCGGCCAATCAGTCGCGCTTTGATGCGACTCCTGCTCCCCCCCGCCTCACGATGGCACATCGCTTGGCTGTGGACTGCCGACGGTCTTCGTGTTCCGGGGGCTCAGTGCAGTTCGTCTTGACGCGCGAGACCGGCCACCACACCGGATGGCTTTCCACTGAGTTCGGCGTGCTTCAGCAACCAACGCAGGACGGTGGTGACGACCACGGCGTGTGACCACGTCAAAGGAGAAACCGAAACCGGATCGCCATTGTGGGGGTGCACTTGTTCGGGCAAGACCCCAGAAGGTCGGGCCCGCTGCCCCACCCAATCAAAAACTTCCAGCACTTGATTGAGTTCGTCCATCGTGGTGGCGGTTTCGATGTCGTGCAACGCCACCCACAACGTGCAGATGATCCACGGGTTGCCGGGAACACGTTCGAGGTCCTGATGCTCAATGCGGTGGTAGTAGTCCCTTTGGTAGCGGGCCACTCCACCGATGGGGGTCTTCACCGTGAGGTGATCACGAACCGCCTTCATGTCGGCGACCACCCGTGGGTCGTCGGCAGGCAACGCCCCGAAGAGGAAAATGCCGTGGTTGGCAGCATCCACTGTCATGTCCAATCGGTAATCGCCTTGCTCGGTCGGAACGGCCATGCGAGCAAATCGCTCGTGTTCGGGAACCCACAGATACTCCAGCATGGCGTCGGTCATGCGCCGGGCCCCGGCCATGAATCGCTCTTCGTGGTCCATGGCCCCCATATCACGGGCAAATTCCGCCGCCGCCTTCAGGGCACCAATCGTCGCGGCCACCGTGAACGTGTGGATGCCCCGCCGCTCTTCCCAGAGGTCCCAGCTGGGCTTCGGCAAGCCGTGGTGGTCGCGATGCTCCAGCAGCCAGTTGGCGCAAGGGATCACGATGGAGTTGTAAAGAGGCTTCAGGAATTCTACATCCCGGTAAATCCGGAAGTGTTCGCGCAATGCCCACACCACCAACGCGGTTTCGTCCTGCTGCACGGCAAGCACTTGGCGACCATCCAAAACTTCAGGGTGCCACGAAGACGCGAGGGTGCCGTTTGGGTTGTATTTGTGACGGAACCAGCCCGAAGGTTCCACGATGTCATCGCAGAAGCGGAAGAATGAGCGAGACAACTCCGACTGCCCCGCCAACGCCAACCCGTAGGCGACCAAAGCACCATCTCGGGGCCACATGTACGAGTACGTGTCGCCGGCGAACGTTTGGATGTCCGAGTCGTTGGCCGCCAAAATGGCCCCACCGTTGTCCACTTGGGTGCGCAATACCAACTGCGAACGCACGTACATGTCTCGGATGGGCTCCGGCAACGGAGAAAAATCAATCGGCTCTTTGAGCGCCCAAAGCCGCCAATAAGCTTCGGTCCGATCCATCATGCGTCGGGCGGTCTTGAGGGCAATCTTGTCATGAAGGGCCACCAACGCTTCGCGGGAATCCCCACACGCCAGCCACACGGTGGCGCGGGCGACACCTCCGGCCGGGACGTGCAGATGGAAGCCAACGGTGGAATCCACCGAGCCCTGCGCGATGGGATTGCGGGAAAGATGCCCGTCCTCCGCATCACGCCATGTACCTTCGGCATCGCCAATACGCTTGGTTCCCGTCGTGAAGTGTTCAACGCCGTAGCGCAACGGATCTTCACCCGCGACCAAGAACCATCGCTGGTCTTTGTAGTGCACCACACCCTGAAGTTCCGGATCGAAGTAAGCGGTGTCACCAACCGGTGAAGCATCAATGGACAAGTCGTGGTGGATAAAAATTCGTGCGTCGCGTATTCGACCGGTGAGATCCTCCACTTCAAAGGAGCGGAACCAAACCGGCGAGTGATAATCCACAACGTCCGAGCAGCGCACGGCGATGCCCAAACCATCATGCCTCAACAAACAGTCGGTCGCGAGTGTTTCTGGTTTGTAGCGCAAGTCACGTTGCCACTCGTCATCGTCGACCCAAGCAAACTGACCATCTACCCAGAAGCCAAGGCGTTGTGGGTAGCCCTGTGCATGATTGGGCATACCAACCCGCGGCCAGAAGAGGTCACGGGCTTGGTAGCGGTCATCAAATGCAACCATCAATTCGCCGTTGCCGACGGGAAGATCACGAGGCATGGCACAAGTCTCCGAAGGGGGGTGTCGGATGCAAAAGGCTCAAAGTGTACTGCAGGCCGAACCGTTACCGTTCAGTCGTCAGAGTTGAGATCCTCTTCTTTGGCCAAGGCAGAGATACGAGCGGCGGGATCGCCCACACTTGTAATCTGCACCGCCGCACGGTCTTCAAGTCGGCAAGCTTGACCAGTCGCAAGAGATCGGTGCCCAACCGTGATCTCAAGATCTTCATCGACCATTGTGCCCAGCTCAAGAACGCTGCCCGGCAGCAGTCCGCGAACCTCATGCATGGTCATACGACGCTGACCCAGCACAACGCGTACGGGGACTTCCAACTGCAACAACTCGTCAATCGTAGGGCCCATGAAAGAGATATCGGACTTGAACCCTCCGGACCTGCACTTTAATTGAGCAAAATCTGCGCCCTTTTCAGTCGAAGTTGGAGAGCAAGATGACAAGGTCAGTGAATCCAACTTCACCATTGCCATCCAGATCTGCGGGACACCCTGAACAAGAACCCCATTCGGAAAGCAACGCAATCAAATCAGGAAAGCCAACAACACCATCCCCATTCAAATCTCCGGGAATGATCGGTTCGAGATCAAGAACCAATGCATCCATATCAATGGGAACGGATCGATTACCAATTTCAGGGTCGTTCCAAAGCGACCAAGCCACAATTCCACTTTCGTCGGTGACGTTGTTGTCGAGCAACGAATTGATGTAGTCCGGTGTTGTGGTTTGGTGCAACAGGGTCAACGCAACTTGGCTCGCGTCGGAGGGAATCACAAATCGTGAGTCGTCCCAGTGTTGGCCATCGACATATGTTGCCCCGACAGGAGCACCCCCAAACGCATCGAACTCTGCGTTCACAAATCCAGCGGGAGGAATCCGGTTGTCGAAGTCTGTTTTGTTCAGAAGCACCAAGTGGTGGGTGGTGCCGTCTGGTACGCCTGCGGCTTGAGCCATGGCACCAGACGCCACTTGCACGGACTTCCACACTTTGGTTGAAGCTTCATCGATGTCACCGGTTGCCGGATTCCAAACACCTGCCTCGTCAACTACCCCGCCAGAGGCATCGAGCCAACGCAACTGGAGCCACATGCGGCGACCTTCGCTGTATCCGGTAGGAAGTTTGTGGCCGGACCAGTTGGTGACACGAACCACCAACTCGTTGCCTTCCGTCCAAGCTTCCATATCCGAAGCATCACGCATCATCTGAATGTTTCGCTCCAGTGAAGCTTCCATGCGTTCGTTGCTGAGACCGGTGACCGAGTCGTCGTACAAGCTCCGAACTCCCTTCAAAACCCAAGAGTTTGCACCCGCAAACCCGTGGTCCCCGAGATCTTGACGCTCAAACCAAGGTGGACTTTCCCAAGCAAAGCACCCTCCGGCGACGCGGTTTGGCATGTGACAGTCTTGGCAGGTGGAGACCGGGGCGTCCAAATTGCCCGCAAATCTCTCGTCAGGAACGACATCGGCACCCTCAGCAAATGACGAGTGGAGCCACTCACTCCACGTTGTCTGTTCGGGGTACATGTCATAAGGATCTTGGGTGGGGTGCGGCTCACCGTCCGCCACCGGGGCGTAGGTGCCATCGGCCTGCTTCATGGTCACCGGATTACGAACCTCGTGGCAGGCGGAACATGCGGCCGATCGCTGGTGGAAGGGAGAATGGATCGCCGGGGTGGGCGTATGCAAGTTCATCCCTGGGGTATTGGGAATATCCGAATACGGCCCCCGGCGAGAATCAACCGGATCCAGAATTAATCGACCATTGCCATAACCGTCGCCGGGAGGAAATTCCAAAGCGGCACGAATGGCTTCATCCTCAAACGGATCGCCCGGAACCGGAACCGGAGAAACTGCGCGGTGGCAAATCTGACAGTTGACGCCATCGAAGTCATTCTCGAAAAAGCCGTCCTCGAGGGCGGAACCATCAGAAGGAAGCGAGTGTCCGCGATACCACCCCACAGGGGCATGACAACGAATGCAATATTCACCCGAGTCTGTGGCATCTTGGTTCGCAATGGTCAATGCGGCGTGCCAAATCGGGTCCCTTGCCGATTGGGCCATCAGATTGCCAACCCAACCGTCCCAGGGCTCATGGAAGTTCTCTTGCAAGTAGTCGCCGTGGCAAGCCTGACAGGTGTTCGAGCTGGACAGTGGATCCAGCATTTGGACCATGCCATCTGGCTGGGTACCGGGCTGCAGAAAGTCTTCCACCGAGGTCGGCAGCGGCACAGGACCTCCAAAGCTGACCAAAGTGGAAGGGACCAAAATCAGCACACTTATTCTCCAACCGTAAAGTACGGGGGTGTCACCTCTGCGGATGCCGAAACTGAAACACAAGCCTGATCGGACCACCGCACATCCAAGAACAGGAGAACCAGTGAAAAAAGAACGATTTTGCCCCTTTTTGGCCCTCATATTGGCCAATTTGAACGGTTGTTTGGCGCCGGCCCCGTCCTCGTTGGGTTTAAGCGTTCCGGAAGTGTTGGCCGCCCTGGAATCGGAAGGATGGGATATCGCCTTCGTCGAGCCGAGTTCTGGACGCATCCAGACCGAACCCCGGAATTTGCCCAAGCACCGACTGGCCACCAGCCCCACCCGAGTGGTGCTTGAATTTCGGCTGAAAGAACCCCGACCTCGCGTCCAAGCCATTGTGGCCCAACGGTTGGATACCCCCCCCTCCGATGCACCGAACGCAGACGCTGGAAATCCCACACGATGGGTGGAGGTCGGGCGCGACACAACCCTTGAGTCCGCGTGGTCATCCCGATTCGATGCGCCCGATTCTTGAGCGGTCCGTGTAGAATTCAACAAGCGGTTCAAGACGGATCTTGACCGCCCATCGTTGCCCCGACGGCTGGAGACCACCGCCGCAATGTCACCGAGCGATCCTGCCCGTCCCAGTTTGAATGGCTGGAACGCCGCGTACTTGGACGTGATGCACGAACAATGGCGGACCGATCCCGATTCGGTTGATCCGGCCTGGCGATCGTTCTTCCAAGGGTTCGATCTGGGTCTGGCCCAAGCCGACTCTGGTACCCCAGCATTGCCAGATGCCGAAGCCATGGCCTCGCACACGGCCCACACGGCGCAAGGCCGAGTGGACAGTTTGATTTACCACTACCGAGACATTGGACATCTGCACGCCAAGTTGGATCCCTTGGGTTCGGAAAGGGCGAAGTCCAACACCTTGGAATTGAAATCATTTGGCCTCAGTGAAACTGACCTTGATCAATCCTTTGATCCCGGCCACCTGCCCCTCAACAATCCCGCCACCCTGCGAGACATCATCTCTCACCTTGAAAGCACGTATTGCGGCTCCATTGGCGCTGAGTACATGCACATTCAAGATCGGGAGCGGCGACGGTGGCTGCAACAACGCATGGAACCCGTGCAGAACCAGCCGCCCTTTGATGCCGAGTTGCGTCAGCGGATTTTGCGTGATCTGGTCAATGCCGATGTCTTCGAGGAATTCCTGCACACACGGTACCGCGGCAAAAAGCGGTTTGGACTTGATGGGAGCGAAAGCCTGATCCCCATGATGGTGGAACTCATTGAGCAAGCCCCAGGCCTTGGCATCGAAGAGCTCTGCATCGGCATGGCCCACCGGGGTCGGCTCAATGTGCTCACGAACATCTTGGAAAAATCGCACGACCAAATATTTACCGAGTTTGAAGAGGCGTGGACCGAAGATTTCGCCGAAGGCGGCGGAGATGTGAAGTACCACCTTGGCTACTCCAACACATGGCGCACCGCATCCGGACAGGATGTTCATCTTTCGCTCAGTCCCAACCCCTCTCACCTTGAATTCGTTAGTTCGGTGATTCTGGGTCGGGTCCGCGCCAAACAACGTTTGCGGGTGGACCCCGATCGCATTCGCGTGGTACCTGTGGCCATCCACGGCGACGCCGCGTTCCCAGGACAAGGTGTGGTGGCTGAATGCTTCAACATGATGAAGCTCGATGGCTATGACGTTGGCGGCACGATTCACTTGGTGGTGAACAACCAAGTTGGTTTCACCACCGACCCCCACGACACCTTCTCGGGGCGCTACTGCACCGACTTGGCCAAGATGGTCGAATCCCCAATCTTGCACGTCAATGGAGATGATCCAGAAGCGTGCGTGTTCGCGGCCCGACTGGCACTGGCCTACCGGCAAGAATTTGGCACCGATGTGGTGATTGAAATGTGGTGCTACCGACGTCACGGACACAACGAAGGCGACGAGCCCACCTTCACCCAACCCGAGCTTTACGAACGCATCAAAAATCAAACCCGTGTCGCGAAATCCCATGCCGAGCGGTTGATTCAAGAGGGTGTGTTGGATGCGGAAGCGGCGGAGAGCATGCGGGTCGCACGACGGGAACGTTTAGACGAGGCGCAGACTCGAACCAAAGACGCCCCTGTCGCCCCTGGCACCCCTGGGTACCGGAACCATTGGTCTGGGCTGACCGAAGAATGGCACGACGAACCCGTGGAGACCAATCTCCCGCTTGCCACCTTGCGTGAAGTCAGCAACGGTCTGGCCAAACTCCCCGCGAACTTCGAACTCCACCGCAAATTGCAACGATTGACCGAGGCACGCTCCAAAGCGATGGAAGAGGGCAGTCAGGTCGACTGGGCCACCGGTGAACTGTTGGCGTTCGGCACGCTGCTCTTGGAAGGACATGCCGTCCGACTGACCGGGCAAGACGTCCAGCGTGGCACCTTCAGCCACCGCCATGCCGTTTTTGTTGATCAGAACAGCGGTGAGAAGTACTGCCCGCTTGACCATCTCCGCGAAGAGCAAGGTCGCATCTGCGTGCACAACTCCCCGCTGACCGAGAGCGCCTGCTTGGGCTACGAGTACGGCTATTCCTTGACCGACCCAAGGATGCTCATCTTGTGGGAAGCACAGTTTGGCGACTTCGCCAACGGCGCCCAAGTCATCATTGACCAGTTCATTGCCTCGGCCGAAACCAAGTGGAACCGTTCTTCGGGATTGGTCTTGATGCTGCCCCATGGCTACGAAGGGCAAGGGCCAGAGCACTCCTCGGCTCGAATGGAACGGTTCTTGACCCTGTGCGCGGGTGACAACATGCAAGTGGTGCAGCCTTCCACCCCAGCCCAACACTTTCACTTGCTGCGTCGACAACTTGCCCGAGATTTCCGGCGGCCGTTGATCATCATGACGCCCAAGAGTCTGCTTCGACATCCCAAAGCAACCAGCGTGGCCTCCGACTTCTTCGAGGGACGGTTCCACCACATCTTGCCCGACTCGACCGAGCTCGATCACGCGGCGGTCAAAGACTTGATCTTCTGCTCCGGAAAAGTGTTTTACGAGTTGAACCAACGCCGCTCCGATACCGGTCGCCGCGATCTTGGCATCCTCCGTATGGAACAACTGCACCCACTTCGGGTGGAGAGCATCAAGGCCTCCTTGGCCGCGTACCCCAACGCCAAACGGCTGATGTGGGTGCAGGACGAGCCCAAGAACATGGGGGCATTCCGCCACGTCGAAGCTTTCTTCCGAGAGCAATTGGAGCTCGAACTGGTGTACGTTGGACGACGAGAAAACGCGTCTCCCGCGGTTGGTTCGAGTCGGATCCACGCCCGCGAACAACACGAAATTATGGACCTTGCGGTAGGTCGCACCGCAGAGGACACCGTCGATCCTGCGGCGGAACGCCTCGTTGAAGGCCCACGTCCCTGACCCTCAATCGGAGTACTCACTGATGTCTGTCGAAGTCGTCATCCCATCACCTGGAGAATCCATCACCGAAGTGACGCTGGGCCAATGGCTTTACAGCGACGGCGACTGGGTGGCGCAAGACGACAATCTTGTGGAAATCGAATCAGACAAGGTCACCCTTGAAATCCCCGCACCCGCCAGTGGTGTCCTGCGCATCACGGCTGAAGCCGGCGCGGAGATGGAAGTTGGAGACATCGTGGCCACCATCGACACGGACGCGAGCGCACCATCGGGCGATCAAGGTTCAGATGCTCAGGCTGCAGATCCCGGAGATTCCGGACCGGCCAGTGTAGTCGAAGCGGCCACCACTGCCGCCGCAGAAGAATCTCCCCGTCCCACCAGCATGGCCGCCAAGGTGGCGGAAGATGCTGGAGTAGATGTCAACAGCGTCACGGGGACCGGGGCCCACGGCCGAGTCACCAAGGCTGATGTACTTGCGGCATCAATGCCCGTCCCCACCACCCCCAACCGGCCAAGCGAACCAACGGCGCCAGTCACGCAACCTTTGGCCATTGATGCCACGGGCAGTCGTGGGGTCCGCCGCGAGAAAATGAGCCGTTTGCGCGCTCGGATTGCCGAACGCCTGGTGGAAGCCCAGCAAACCGCCGCCATGTTGACAACCTTCAACGAAGTCGACATGAGCGAAGTGATGCGACTGCGGAAGTTGCACAAAGAAGCGTTCGCCGAACGACACGGCGTTGGACTCGGCTTCATGAGCTTTTTTGTGAAGGCCTGCTGCGAAGCATTGCGTCGTCACGAAGGGATCAATGCCTACATCGACGGACAAGAAGTCGAGTACCACGACTACTGCGATGTTTCGGTGGCCGTCGGCACCCCCAAGGGTCTGGTTGTCCCCGTGCTGCGAAACGCCGACCGCCTTTCCTTTGCCGAAATTGAACGTGGCATCAAAGATTTGGCCATTCGCGCTCGCGATGGACAACTGGGTATGGAAGAAATGCTGGGGGGTACCTTCACCATCTCCAACGGTGGCGTGTACGGCTCGCTCATGAGCACCCCAATCCTGAACCCCCCGCAGTCGGGCATCTTGGGCATGCACAAGATCATGAACCGAGCGGTCGAAGACACCAAGAACCCGGGACAGATTGTCCTTCGCCCCATGATGTATTTGGCATTGTCCTATGACCACCGAATTGTCGACGGCGAGCAGGCTGTTCGTTTCTTGGTTGACGTCAAAGAAGCGTTGGAAAACCCAGAACGGATGCTGCTCCAGCTCTAAGCCTTTCTCGCGCGGAGTACCTTTCGGGGGTATGCTCGCCCCTCGTATGGATGCCGCCGGACACGAGCCGGTCCTCATGGATGAGGTCCTTAGAACTTTGGCCCTTCAGTCGGGTGAATCGGTCGTGGACTGCACGGCCGGCCGAGGCGGTCATGCCGCCCAAATGGCCCAAAGAGTCGGACCCGATGGCCACCTTATTTTGGTGGATTTGGATCCTGAGAACCTGCACTTTGCGACCGAGCGGGTGGCGCCAACTGGCCTCCGGATCGTTGGCTGGCAACATTCCTTCTCTGAGGTGCCACGGGCACTCCGGAGCTTTGAACCCAAGCCCAACGCCTTGTTGGCCGACCTTGGCGTGGCCTCCACCCATCTTGACCGTCCCGAACGGGGCTTTTCCTTCCGTGAGGAAGGCCCCTTGGACATGCGGCTCGCCGCGGGCGAATCCCTGTCGCCGACCACACGGGCGGACCCAGGCGATCCCGCCACCGCCGGCGACTTGGTGGCAGTTCTTCCCGAACGAGAATTGGCCGACCTGATCAAGACGTGGGGAGAAGACCCATTCGCCAGGCGGATCGCGCGGGCCATTGTCGAAGCCCGGGAGGTCGAGCCGATACGTACAACGACCGCCTTGGCTGAAATTGTCCGGCGGGCCTACGGCGCTCGAGCTCGGGACAGTCGCATGCACCCCGCCACTCGGACTTTCATGGCCCTCAGGATTGCGGTCAACGATGAACTTGGCGCGTTGGAGCGACTGCTGGATGCATTGCCCCGAGCGTCAGACTGGCTGGCTCCGGAGGCACGTGTGGCGATGATTTCTTTTCACAGTTTGGAGGACCGATTGATCAAACGGGCATTTGCCGGACTGGTTCGGTCTGGCCGGGCCGTGGATTTGGCCCGGGGCGGCTTGGTGGCCTCTGAAGAAGAGGCCCAACGCAACCCCAGAGCCCGATCCGCTCGCCTGCGGGTGGTGCAACTGACGGAGCCCACGTCATGACCCAAGAAACCAAATCAGCTCTCCTGATCGGGTTCATTTTCATCATGATCATTCTGGTGGTGGTGGTGGACGGTTTCGATGCCGGAAGAACTCCCGCCCTGAATGAGGGGTCTACGGATGACATCCCAATCGTTCCTCCGGCTGAGGATGACTCGTTTCAAAGATCACAGCCGCCGGCTTCGGGGCAAATCGAAACCACTCAAGCCCAAGTGGAGCGGTATGAAGTGAAACGAGGGGACACCCTAAGCGGAATTTGTGCGGAGTACTACGGAGACGCGGGCTTGTTCCCCGCCTTGCAGGAAGCAAACGGGCTGACGAGTCCAGACCTGGTTCCCGGTCAAACCATCAGCCTTCCCCCCCGTGCCGCCTTGACGAGCAACAGACCCGAGACGGCACAGTCCCCCAAAACCGCTCAACCCTCACAACCGGCGCCACCTGCACCGACGGAAACCGTCCGAAAAAATCGGACCTACACGGTGCAAAAGGGAGACATGCTCGAACGAATTGCCCGCCGGGAACTCGGGGATGGGCGAAGATCCAATGAGATCTTCGAAATGAACAGAGATCAACTCTCTTCGCCCGATGACATACAACCAGGCATGGTGTTGCAACTTCCCGAATGAATTCCAACTTGCCCCATCTCGATCGACTCATTCGCCTTGGAAGCTTGGTCGCAGCTGTGGGCATCGGTGGCGGCTCCTTACTGGAGCAGCGACTGGAAACACGGCGGCAGCATCGGGAAATGCAAGATTTAGAACGAGAGCGGCAAATCGTCGAGCGTCTCACCCTTGATCTTCTCGCCCGGGAAGCAGTCTTGATCAACGACCCTCTGGTGCGAGATGCCTTGCAAGTGGATTCGCCGGCCTTCCCCGTTGTCGAAGATGGCCCACAAACCCTCCCCATCCAACGGGAGCCTAGCCGTTGATTCGAGCTGGCTTCGCATGGGTATTGGTGCTCCCACTTGTGGTGGCTTTGGCCCGACACGTGCAACTTGTGTTTGCCCCGCCGTCCGGATTGCTCGAGGCCATTGCTCTGGATGACGATCAAACTCGGAGTTACACCGAAGCCGCATTCCGTGGCCCGATCGTGGATCGACGTGGGCGGCCCCTGGCCGTTTCCTCCTCGGGGATCCAGTTGTTCGTGGATTTGGTTGCTCGGCGCGAAAAGCATGAGTACGAGATGGGGACCCGAGCCGGACGGGCCAAGTTCCCCCAAAAAGTGAAACCCGTGACCGAGCAGAATCTTCAACTGATGGATTTTGCGCTAGAAGTGGCCTACTACTTCCCTGAACTCGAGATGTCACCCGCGGAAATTGAAGCAACAATCCATGAAGCCAACCTCCAAAATCGAGCTGCCGGCAGAGACACCAGGTACTGCAAACTG
>CALDQF010000091.1 GCA_937911845.1 uncultured Phycisphaera sp.
GGCAAGCCGAGGTCAGCCAACGGAACGGTTCGGTCGCCCAAACTGAATCCTCGCGCCACTTCCAAACCAATCGTGCCTTGACCCGAACTGTGAGCGCGATTGACTTGGAACACCAGTTGATTGGTCAGTTCCTCCAAAGCATCGATGGCGGGCTGAATGGTGTCTGCGTCCTGGCGACGAAGAGCGGCGATTTCCCCACCAGTGGGATTCAAAATGGTGCCATCGTTGGTACGAAGTTCGATCCCGCCGTCCGTCCGTTCAAATTCGAATCCCATACTTTGGTTACCGAGAACCACCGGAATGGAATTCACTTGGACCGTCACGGAGCCGGCGGGCTGACTGATCACATCGATCTCGACCAACTGGGCCAGTTCGTCCAGTTTGAGATCACGCTGGTCCTGTAACGCCGAGACGTCGCCATCCTGAGCCTGAACAATCTCTCCATTGAGATTGGCAATGTCCGTCAACAGTTGATCAATTTGTCCCGCACTCGCCGAAAGGTCAGCGTCGAGATTGGTGCGGGCGTTGAGGTAATCGGTGTGCAAGCGGTTGACGCGATCGGCCAAGGCCGTACCACGAGAAACCGCCAAACCCCGCAGAGCGTCATCGGATGGGTTGTCAGCCAAGTTGCTGAACGCACCAAAGAACGCCGTCAACTCGGTGCTGAGATTGTTGTCACCCAGCGCGTCCTGCAAGACTTCGACTTGGGACAGGTAGGTGTATTCCGTTCCGTTGGCCACTTCCATGGACAACGCGCCGCGTAAACGTGCAGCGAGGGCAGGATCGAGTTCACGACGGATCGACGAAACGCCGACGCCTTGACCCGAGAACACGCCGTTTCTCGCACCAAGCGACGTGAGTTCCACCGTACGGCGCCGGTACCCGATCGTGGCCGCGTTGGCCAAGTTCTGACCCGTGACCTGCATGGCTCGCTGGGAAGTCAAGAGTGCGGAGCGACCAATTTGGAATCCACCAAGCATCGTTACGCCTCCACCCGAAGTCCAAGAGAGAAAGAAGTCTGGGGAATTTGTCCCGAGCGGGCCCAAGGTTGTGCCCCAAGCTCGGTTTCTTTCACCGTCTGGGCCGCTCCACGAACAATGCCGGAAATGCGGCTGGTGGCATCACGGAGCACCGAATACGCCTCGGCCACCCGGGCCGCCGCCAACTGAATGCCTTCGCGAAGTTGGTTGAGGTTGTCTTGTTCAGCCCCGGGGAGTTGTTTCAGAACATCATCGATGTTTGAAGCCCCCAGCGCAGTGGCCAACTCAACCCTTTCCGCATCCAACTGACGCAGCGTCTCGGCAATCACATGTTCGCGGTGAATGTCCTTGGTCACCCCTTCGATATCGCCGGTACGCAGCGCTTGTCTTCTGGTCGAAAGAACGGTCTCCAGTTCCGACCAAGCTTCATGCTGGGCTTCGAGCACACTGCTTAAACGTTCCAACTTGGTGGCCATCAGTGTGTGACCTCCGTCTTTTGGGTTTCTTTGTTCACGATGTCCTGACGGACTTTGGCGACGACATCTAGATCGAGTCTCGTCATCAAGGCATCTGCCATCTGATGATCAAGGATGGGACCAAACCGCTTCTCGGCAGCCCCAGGGGCGAACATGCCGTGCGCAGAAGTGGACTCGCGGACTTCTTTCAGAAGGGGAACCAAGAACGCTTGACCCACCAACTGTCGCGCAGCCGCATCGGCCCGTTCGTAGGTTGACGATGAAACATCAGTCATGGTCGGCATAGGTGACATCATTGTTCGACGACCTCCCCGAAGAGTGCGCTGGCTTCGTCGGCTTGTCGGATGAACGCAATCCGCTGTTCGGCGCTCGCACCCAAATCTTCAAGCATGGCCAACGCCTCCCCCAAGGGTTGGGCATCGGCCTCTCGACTCGGATCGGGAAGCAACTTGATGCCGTCCACACTGAAATGGAACGGACGAACCATGACGCTTCCGCTGGTAAAAATAGATTGGGTGGATTTGTCGATGACCACCCTTCGCACCGCAGGCAAATCGCTGATCGGAATCAACGTCTTCAAGACATCATTCAGTTCAGCACCTTTTTCGGGTGGAACCACGAATGCGCCGAAGTCTTCGTTCACCGGCTGCAGGACGTAGTCGAATTTTGAATTGATGTACTCAAACACCAACGGATGTCGCCAGGCTTCCCGCAGGGTCAACCGGATGGAACCATCTGGATCACGCATCTGACGAAGGTGTCCAATCGCAGTTCTGAGAATTGGTTTTAAGAGTTGAGCACCATCCAGAATGGAACCCCGGCTGGAGATATCCTCTGAAAATTCAATCGCTCCACTCGCTTGCATGGTTGGAGTCGCATCTGGCAGCAATGGATCTCGCAACAATGTGGTCAACAAGACCCCGCCTTCCAAGTCGTTGGCATCGAGCAAGGTGCTGACCGTGAGATCAAATTGATCGCCCTCGGTACCACCAGAAGCCGGCACTTTGCACTGCACCATGACCAGAGCCGAATTTCCGGTCTTGAGCAAATCCAGAGTTTGGAGGAAGGGAACGTCATGACGCTCCAAAACCCCAGCGAGCGGCCGAAGTCGATCCTCACTCTTGAGTCGGTCCCCACTGCCATCCAGACCCGTGACGAGGCCCACGCCTTCGAATACCCGAGCTTGTTGATCCCGAAATCTCAGAAGATCCACCAATCGAATGCTCGCGGGTTCGGCAGGTATTGCGCTCATATCTTGCGCTGACACCCCCCCCGTGGTGGTCATGAGCATCAAAATGGCAAGAATTGAGACTTTCACAGGGACCTCCTTGTCCACAGGGCCAGTGGCCAAAGAGGTACTCTGCAAAGACCATGCCACGGTCAATCCTGCCCATCCTGTGCACGTTGGCGTTGGTGCCCGTTCTGTTGTGGCTGGGTGGGGCGGCCGAGATCGGCAGCGGTCTGCTGCGTGCCGTGCCTTCGGTTGGACTGGCTTGGCTCTGGTGGTTGGCCGCACGAGGCTACGGCCACTGGCTGTTGCCGGGGTCGTCCGAAATGAGACCGATTGTGGGAATGGTTGGTCTGGTCTTTTTGGATCAATGCATCGGCCGACTCGGACTGATGGATCTCACCTCTGCTTGGGGATTACTGGCCCTCGGACTCTTGGGATATCGCCGCTCGACACCAGTCTCTTTGGGTTGGCCCCAGATGGAATGGACTTGGATGCTGCCCTTGGGCGTGCTTGGAACGGCCGCCCTCGTGCCTCCGGGTTGGCTTTGGGATACCGAGTTCGGTGGCTACGACGTGCTGTCCTACCACCTCGCGCTCCCTGTCGATTGGTGGGCGCTAGGACGT
>CALDQF010000092.1 GCA_937911845.1 uncultured Phycisphaera sp.
CCCGAGCATTTGATTGGCCGCGCCCAGTTCTCCATCAAAGCCCAGCTTAAAGATGGCCGCCACCGCAATCAGAGGAAGAACCGAAGGCACGAAGACGGCAGAGCGCCAGAACGCTTGGAATCGAGCAGGCTTGGAAAGCAACACCGCCAGAGCAATGGACAGCACCGTTCCCACCACAATCGAAAGCAAACCAAAGAAGAAGGTGTTCCAGGCTACGGTGCCCAAGATTGGATCGTCCGCCAATCTGGCGAAGTTCTTGGTGCCCACCATGATCGGGGGCTCCAGGAGCGTGTAATCCGTGAAGGCGTACCAAATTCCTAGGCCGACCGGCAACGCGGTGAAGAGTACGAAACCAGTGAGCCACGGCGCGGCCCACGGCAAGAAGGTTAAAAATCCGTCCCGCTTCACAGTTGAGACTCCCGCAACGCTCGGCGAGCAGCGGCTCGGGTCAACTGGGCTTGAACTTCTTCTTGCACTTTCGCAAAGGCTTCCGCAGGAGTGGCCTGCAAGACATCAATTTGGCTCATCCCAGCGCCCAACGAGTTGCTGAACTCAGGCCAGACCTCGGTGAAGGGCTCAGCAAAAGCATTTTGGCTCACCATGATGTTCTGGTGGACCTCGATGGAGCGATTGGGATGCTCAGCAAGGAACGAGCCGCTCGGCTTGATCAAAGGCGAAGGCTTTCCGTGACCCGAAGCCAATCGCTCCAAATTTTCTGGCTGCTGTAAGAACGAAACGAAGGCCAATGATCCCTCTGGATGTCGAACATTTCGGGGCACAACCAACACATCGCACTCGATGGACCCATGAGGATTGGCCGCATCTTGTACCGACGGATCCACCGGGAATGGCGCTGCGGCATAATCCATCAGGTTGTCGCCCATTTCCTCTTGCATGAACTTGGCCACCCAGGGCCCCTGCAAGGTCGTGGCCAATCGCCCGCTAAAAAAATTGCGGTACGGCGAAGGATTGTCGACCAAAGCACCTTGGAAGCGACGCAAGTTCTCGAGACCCCAACGCTGCGGGAATGATTGGACCCATTCGTACGCGCGAATCATGCCGGAGCTGTTCACCGTGGCCTGATCGGTGGCGGCGTCGTACATCTGGCCACCAAAAAATGGCCCGTAGGACCAGTTCCACCAGCCAGGGTCACCCGGTAAAAATCCGGCCCGCTCGACTTTGCCTTCTTGGTCGCGGATGGTCAGAGCATTGATCACTTCATCGAATTCAGAAATGGTGGCCGGAGGTTGATCTGGGTCGAAACCGAACTTCTTGAACATCGCACGGTCGTAGTACAACGCAATCGACGAGCACGTGGTCGGGGCCGCGTCTTGGACATCACCAAAAAGGATTGGTCGCAACACCGAGGCGTAGTCATCTCGGCTTCGCCCCAAGGATTCCAAGGACAACAACGCGCCCGAGCGCCGGAAAAATGGAATGTTGCGATGCCAAAGACCCAGCAAGTCAGGTGGGTCTTCCGCCGCAATCGCAATTTTGGCCTTGCGATCCAGACCACTCACGCTGAGATAGTTGACCCACCATCGGTCTTGACTGGCGTTGAATGCGTCAACCACGGTCTGCATCGCGGCGGCTTCATGACCCGTCCACTTTTCCCAATAGTCCAATACGATTCGACCGGCAGGCATGTCGTTGCGTCGCGTACCACCCAAAAACGCGTAGCCCGCGGCAGCAGCGCCGAAAGCCCCAAGGGCCGCACGTCTGGTGATGGAGGGCTGAGAATCCAAGCAATTCATTCTAATCCGAACCAACGAAAATGCCTCTACACTCATGATCTATGGCCGAAGTGCGACTGCGTTCGATCGAAAAAGAATTCTCTGGTGGCGTCCATGCGGTAAAACCGTGTGATCTCGACATCAGCGATGGTGAGTTTTTGGTCTTGGTTGGCCCCTCGGGGTGCGGGAAGTCCACCTTGCTGCGCATGATCGCCGGTTTGGAGGAGCCAAGCGGCGGAACCATCAACATCGGCAGTCGCGATGTCACACATGTAGATCCGGCCGATCGTGACATCGCCATGGTGTTTCAGAATTACGCCCTCTATCCCCACAAGAGCGCAAAGGAGAACATGGCCTTTGCTTTGCGACTTCGGAAGGTTCCCAAAGCAGAACGAGAACGACGGGTCGTCGAGACCGCAAAGATGCTGGGCATCGAAGAGTTGCTGAACCGAAAGCCCGGCGCCATGTCGGGTGGCCAGCAGCAACGGGTCGCCCTGGGCCGGGCCATCGTGCGCGATCCCGCTTGCTTCTTGTTTGATGAGCCACTGTCCAATCTCGACGCCAAGATGCGAAACCACACGCGTTCCGAGTTGCGTCGACTGCACAAAGAGTTGCAAACCACCAGCGTGTACGTCACCCACGATCAAGAAGAAGCCATGACCCTAGGTGATCGTGTCGCGGTGATGAAGGACGGCGTCATGCAACAAGTAGGGACCCCACTCGAGGTGTACCGCGCTCCAGCCAATCTCTTTGTGGCCGGCTTCATTGGCACCCCCGCCATGAATCTCATGCAAGGTGAAGCCAAAGATGGTCACGCCATATTGACTTCCGGCTTCCAAGTACGTGTTCCAGCTTCACTTGATGGCCCCATCACAGTCGGGGTTCGCCCCCAACACTTCCGGGTGGCTTCCGACAATGATCAAGGCGCGGTCGAATTGAAGGCCCGCCTGGTGGAACCTCTTGGCGACTTGGCCGATGTGCACCTCGAAGCAGCCGATGGCTCCACTCTTCTGGCTCGCCTGGATGCGGAATGGGCGCCAGCCGAAGGTGCGACTTGCCCCATCGTGATTGACCGCGACCGCCACCACTGCTTTGACAGTGCCGGGCAACGGGCCAACTGATCAGCAAGTGAAT
>CALDQF010000093.1 GCA_937911845.1 uncultured Phycisphaera sp.
CTGGTCCCAGGATCGTGGCTTTGATGCCCTTTGCGGCGGATCAGTTGCTCATGATGGGTGTAAAGCCAGTTGGGGTTCCTTCGTTGCGTGGGCCCATGCCAGCGGCTTGGGAAGGCATCCCCACCATTCAACTTGATCACAGCGTCGGACCCAATTTGGAACAACTAATCACTTGCCAGCCAGATGTCATTGTGACCCCTTCGACTTACGTGCAGTTTGTTGATGTGATCACCGACATGACTAAGGCTGAGGTGGTTGTGATGGATGTTGCGTCTATTGATGACGTGTTCCAAAATATTAAAGCTTTGGGATCGTTGGCCAAGGCCGAGCTTCGCGCAACCCAATTGTGCTCCGAGATTCAAAACTCTTTGCATCAACAGTCCAGACATGGAGAATTGATTGACGTCCTCGCCATTTTTGGCACCCCGCACTCCTTTTACGCTTTTTTACCAAACAGTTATTTGGGTGATCTCGTTCGATATGCCGGAGGTACAATTGGTCCGGCGGGACTTGGGGAGCACCGTGTTTACAAGGGTCTCGCGCCTCTCACGATGGAATCGGTTGTGGAATTTGACCCTGATGCTTTGTTGGTCCTTTTCCACGGACCTGAAGACACCTCACGGGCTCTCTTTGAAAACGATCCACTGTGGTCCACCTTGAGGGTTATTCAAGATGGTCGTGTGAAATATCTTTCAGACGACTTGTATGCCATGCGTCCGGGATCAGATTTGAACTCGGCGATTGACGAAATTCAACAGTTCATAGAGCAGCAACTTGGCGACTCAAACGCCAAATAAGTTGCGTGGCGATGGAAGCTCACGCGGTATCCGCCCAATAGTCCTGTGCGTGTGTATCGGTTTGGTGCTGTTGTTTGGTGCGATCGCTTCCCTCAGTGTCGGAGCGGCCCAAATTTCATTCCACGACGTCTTTTTGTGGTTCACCGGAGAAGGTGATCTCACAGAAGTGCAAGAAGCCATTCTTTCCCGCTCTCGTTTGCCCCGTCTGGTTGTCGCGTTGTTGGTGGGGGTGAACCTGGCTCTGTCAGGCCTGTTATTGCAGTTGGTGACACGAAACCCGTTGGCAGATCCTGGTTTGATTGGCGTGACGGCAGGTGCTGGTTTGGCGGCCACAATTGTGCTTGCTCTGTATCCGACCGCGGCCACTATGCTGCCTTTCGCAGCTTTCGCAGGAGCTCTGGTGTCTTCCATCGTGGTCTACGGCGTGTCTTGGCGTCCGGGGGCTGGCTCTTCTCCGATCCGAATGATCCTCGCGGGCGTTGCAATCAATGCAATTTTGGGCGCAGTGATTGGATTTTTAATGACAGCTTACGCTGACAGAATTCCATCAATGATGTTTTGGACCAGCGGTTCATTCAATGGGCGAAGTTGGAACCATTTTGATCTTTTGTGGCCCTATTCATTGGTCGGATTGATTTCTAGTGTTTGGCTTATTCCCAAACTGAAAATACTTGAAATGGGAGAAGACACTGCGACTTCCCTTGGCGTTGATGTGTCCAGAACACGTTTGTTTACTTTTGTTACCGCTGCAGTTCTGGCTGGCTCTGCCGCCAGCGTGGCTGGGCTTGTGGGGTTTGTCGGCCTGGTGGTGCCTCATCTTGTGAGGCTTTTGATTGGACGATCCGCAATGCTTTTGCCCGCATGTGCGGCAGGAGGGGCATGCTTGTTGGTTTGGTCTGATGTGGCGGCACGAGCCATTTTACCCCCGTCGGAAATTGCCGTAGGAGTGATTACTGGGCTCTTGGGTGGGCCGTACTTTGTGTATTTGCTCTACAAGTCGAGGTGGTTGCAATGACACTTCAAGCGCAAAATATTTCTGTCTCTTTGGGGGGGCAACCGGTTGTTCGTAATGTTTCTTTCCACGCAGAGCGTGGGGAGAATATTGCGATTGTTGGTCCGAATGGATGCGGAAAGTCCACCCTGCTTCGGTCACTTATTGGTGCGGTAAGGGTTGATGAAGGGCAGGCGTGTTTCGAGGGGAAAGCCATAACTGATTTGCCACCAAAAAGACGTGCTTCAACTATTGGTTTGCTTTCTCAAGAAGAAGCTGTCCCCAGCATGACCACGGTCTTTGACTATGTGTCCGCGGGACGCCATCCATATCGAAGTTACTTTCGGGGCTTGACCACGCGCGATATGCAGATCGTAAATGATGCCCTGGATTTGTTGGATATTGTCCACTTGAAAAGTCGTGTTGTTGAACGGCTGTCCGGCGGGGAGCGACAGCGTGTTCGCTTGGCAACTCTTTTGGTCCAAGATTCGCAAGTCATGTTGCTGGATGAACCCATGAC
>CALDQF010000094.1 GCA_937911845.1 uncultured Phycisphaera sp.
GCCGAGGAGGTCGCGTTGTGGTTGCCGGCCAGCTTGATCCTGCGCAAGTGGTCGATCATCTTCAATCCGAGTGCCAGCGCATGACATGGTCAAATCGGACCTTGGAACCTCTGCTTCCGGAAACGCCGGCCGATCCGGTGCAAAAATTTATCGAACGTCCCTTGGCTCAGGTTCATTTGGTTTGGGCTTGGTCTGCCCCAACAGTGCATGATCAACATCGTGCAGCATGGCAGGTGTTGTCACGCATTCTTGGTGCGAGCGGCTCGGGGCGGTTGTTTCACGAAGTTCGTCAAAAACGCAGTTTGTGCTACGCGGTTGGCGGCGGCTGGGCACCTTCTGATGATTTTGGGAGATTCATGGTTTCTGCCGGTACTACGCCAGATCGAGCCACTGAAACGGTTCAAGTGGTGGAAGAAGTCATGCATGGCATCCTGACGGACCGCCCAGCTGAGGAAGAAATCGTTCGGGCCAAAGAAGGGGTCCTTTCGGCCCTCACGCTCCGGCGGGAAAGCACGGCGGCTCGCGCCAGTGTGCTTGGCAACCATTTCACCACCTTCGGTGAGGTGTGGGATCCAAAGAAGGAAGTGCAGTCCATTGTTGACGTCGATCAAGCCGCGATTGATGCGGCCCTGTCTGCATGGGCACCGGGGAGTCCTTGGGCGGTTGCTCTGGGGGCTACAAACCCATTTTCTGACGCAGCGACCTGATCTATACTCGTGCAAATGCCACAATCTCTAGAAATTTCGGCTGGAACCCGCGTCCGAGTGACCCAGCAGCTGCCACGTGGTGCCGAGACCGCCTGGTCCACCACCACTGAGGGCGTGGTGCTTCGTGCTCGTCAGGCCGAAACCGGATCTTGGTTCGCGCACAGCCGAAATGATCGATTGTGGCTCGACCGGCTTGAGATCCAATTGGACGATGGGGAAATCACCACCTTGAATCTCGATCAGTTCTCCGTTGTGCAAACACTCGAGAACGCGGGCTGACGTATGTCGTTGTTGACGGCGGTTGGACTGCATGTCCAAGTTGGCCACCAAGTGCTGTTCCGTGACTTGGGGTGCACCATCGAGCATGGTCAACGGGTCGGATTGGTGGGCCGCAACGGCACCGGCAAAACAACCTTCTTGAAGGTGATCTCTGGTGAGCGCGAGCCAGATTCAGGCAAAGTTGAGTTGCGCCGGGGAGCACGGGTGGGACTTCTTCGCCAGGATCCCGAATTCATGGCCGGTGACACCGTGCGTTCGGCGGCTGCCCGCGCGTTTGGACCATTGATCGAAGCGATCGCGTCGTTGGAAACGGTGTTTGACGCCATGGGTGAGGCATCTCAGGACGAACTTGAGTCTTTGTTTGCCAAGCAAGGTCGACTCGAAGACCAAATTGAAGCCTTGGGAGGACGCGCTTGGGAACATCGAGTGGACGAAGCGCTGGCTGGGGTTGGCCTTGGCGATCGCCTGCACCAGCCCGTTGAGGGTTTGTCCGGCGGTGAACGAGGCCGGTTGGGATTGGCGACGTTGTTGCTGGAAAATCCTGATGTTCTTCTCCTCGACGAACCCACCAACCACTTGGATATCGCCGGTCGAGAGTGGTTGGAGAATTTCCTGTCGGAAACCTTTCGGGGTGCTGTCTTGGTGGTGAGCCATGATCGGGCTTTGCTTGATCGATTGGTGGGCACCATTGTCGAACTGGATCGGGGTCAACTGGAGGTGTATCCAGGCAACTATTCTGATTTCCGCTTGGAGCGTGTTGAACGTCGGAAGACGATCATTCGAACGTGGGAGAAGCAGCAAGACCGCATTCGCCACGAGCAGTCTTTCATCGACCGCTACAAGGCGGGCCAACGGGCTCGGCAAGCCAAAGGCCGAGCTTCCCGACTGGAGCGAATGATCGAAGACGAGGGCTTGGAGAAGCCACTTGAATTGGACGTGGTCGATCTTGATTTGCCCAACCCGCCTCGCAGTGGTGATCTGGTCCTGAGAACGGAGCAACTTTGTGTCCAGCGGGGGGGTCGGGTATTGGTTTCTGGGCTGGACTTGGAACTTCGGAGGGGCGATCGTCTTGGCATCGTCGGACCCAACGGCACAGGCAAGACATCTTTGATCGCCACCTTGTTGGAAGAGACTCCTCCGTCCTCCGGTGGGTTGCAGATTGGCTCAAGGCTGAAAACAGCATGGTTCCGGCAGCGGCACGAGGCATTGGATCCCTCATTGGTGCTTTGGCGGCATCTGCAGGACACCTTGTCTGAGGGTCGAGGCCGAGATATCACCGAGCAGGAAGCTCGGAATCTCGCCGGCGCTTTTTTGTTTAGTGGGACCACGCAAGATAAATGTGTTGGCGACCTTTCGGGCGGTGAACGTTCGCGACTGGTTCTCGCGGGCCTGCTCGCCACCGCGCCCAACATGCTGGTTCTGGATGAGCCGACCAACCACCTGGACATTCCCACGGCCGAACGGTTGGAGCAAATGTTGGATCCTGATGCAGGTTGGGAAGGCACCATGGTTCTGGTCAGCCACGACCGAGCGCTGCTCGATCAGGTGTGCACGCGACTTTTGATCCTGCATCCCGACGGTCAACACGAACTCTTCGACGGCGCGTGGTCAGCGTGGCGGTCGCGACAGGCCATCTCGGACGCGGAGCCAGAGAAAAAAGCAGGAAAAAAAGAACGCGGTAGTTCTCCGCCTCGGCGTACACCAGTTGGATCCAAAAACCCACACTCTCATTTGTCGATGGAACAACTGGAGAGCAAGGTGATGGACCTGGAAGAACAGTTGGCAAACGCCGATCTTGCGCTCGGTGAACCTGAAGTTTGGTCCGATCCGGAGAAGCTCAAGTCTCTGCAGGACGAACGCACTTCGATAGAAGATGAACTCGGCCCACTGAGTCAGGAGTGGGAGCGAAGAGCGTCGGAAATGCCTTGAATGTCAGCGACGCCAAGCACTTGAGGCGGCGTCCGATTTGGATCAATCACGCCATAGAAATTGTTTGGGTCAAGACGACGTTGCCACCTTGGTCCAAGAACGCAACTGTGACAGATTGACCTTCAGTGTTGCGGAGGGAGGATTGTTCCACTGCATCCGCTTGGAACTGTCCACCTTTGGCCAGATAGGCCTGCTCGTACACCACTTGCTCGTTCACGCGGACCTGAACCGCGGCCACTTCTTTAGGAAGGCCACGACTGAACAGCACGAAGTCTCCAGTGGAATCGTTCCATACCAACTGACCGCTTCCGAGCTTGGATTGCCCGAACTGGATGAACGGGTTGTCGCGATTGGACAGGATGGCGTTGATCTTTGGGGAAACCCCAAGGGCCTCGAGGTTGCGCTGGATCTTTTCACTGCGGGCTTGTTGCCCTTGCCAACTCTCCGATTGATTGGTCAGCATGATCATGGCCAGCATGCCGGCGAACATGGCCAAGGCAGCGGCACGCCAAACTGCGGCAGACCGGTTGGCTTTGTGGTGGTTTTTGGCTTGTCGGTTGAGGGTGAGCTTCAAGTGATGCTCGGGTGACTGCTCTGCGGCCCGTGCAGCGGAGGCGATGCATGCCGTTCGGAGATGGGAGGGTGGGGTGACCGAAGGCAGCGGAGCCTGGATGGCCCAGTCCGCTTGAAGAACTCGAGCTTCTTCTCGCTCGGATGCTGAGAGTTCTCTCAACGCTTCCTGCAGCGCCACGCTCTCGGACTCATCGAGGAGGCCCAAAGCGTCAAGAATGAGATCATCCTCGAGGGTGGGGGGTTCATCAGATTGGTGGACACTCTCTGTCACGGTAGTACTTTCGTATTGATTTTCGGCTCGGTTGCAGTCAGAGCCTGAAGAACATCAAAACTTTACATCTCGGGTTTGGGACCCTCTCGCATCGCGGCTAAAGCGCGGGAAAGGGCACTTTTTACCGTCCCTAGGGGGGCACCAAGTTGCTCGGCTGTCTCTTTGAGGGTGAATCCCTGGAAATAGGTCCGGGTCACCACTTCTTTTTGAAGCTCGGAAAGCCGCTCCATCCGAACCCTGAGTTCAGCCCGGATTTCGGTTGGGTCTTCGGTTTGGCTCGGCCCATCCCCCATGGGATCGGACACATAATCTTGGGTGGTTGGGCGTGCTCGCTTTCGACGCAGCCGGTCGATCATGTGCCGCCGAGCGATCAACATGACCCAAGTCACCAATTTGGCTCGCTCTGCGTCAAACCGATCTGCAGTCCGCCAAAGGCGTATAAAGACTTCCTGCACAGCATCTTCAGACTCTGATTGATTGGGAAAAAACTGCCAAGCCACGCGAAAAACCAGCTTCCCGAACCGATCGTAGAGCTCGCCGAACGCAGTTTCGTTCCCCGAAGCGACCTCGTGCATCAGTTCTTGATCGCTCAAAGCCATAGCGGCTTGAGTGTAGTCGCGGCCAGAAATGGCTGAATTTCAAATTCAAGGGTTCCGCTTCTGACACGAAATTGATACAAATGAGACATGCACAAGGCCGCGTCACCCAGAATTTCAGCCAAACGAGGCTTCAGTCTCGTGGAGCTGGTGGTGGCGCTTGGGGTGGGACTGGGCATTTTGGCCTTGGTGTTTCCCGCCTTGTCCGAAGCCAGAACACTGGCAGTGCGAAGTGTCACGCAGTCCAATTTGCGGCAAATTGGGGTGGCAACCCACGCCTACACCCAAGCTCGATCTGGGAAGCTTCCAGACTCTCTTCCTGCGGAGGTTGGCCGCTACGCCTGGCTGAACCTGGTTCGACTCCCACGTGATTCAAGGTTGGGAGATGCACGCTGGGATGGATTTGGCCAGTTGTTTGCCAATGGGTACACCGACACCGGTGAAATTTTTCACGCCCCAACCGTAGAGGGTGAGCCCACTTGGACGCACGATATTTCTTATCGATGGGCGACACCACGACCGGACGAAACCGAACCATTGGCGTGTTCATACGACTACTGCGGTGATCTGCGGTGGGAATCCGACTCCGAGTCACGGCGCCGACATCGACGCATTGACGATCGGTATTTGGTCCTGGCCACTGACGCCATCCGTTGCCCAAACATCGGGGGACAAGGCGGATTCAGCGTTCTGCGTGGTGACGCTTCAGTCCTTTGGTGCGATCGCCCTGTGCTCGCGTCACAAGCTGGCATGTTGGCGGAGGATGATTCCTTCCCTGCCATCTGGCGTGCCATCATTGACGCCGCCTACTGATGGCCCTGATTGTTTGTGATTACCTCATTCACCCCATTCAGATTATGGGGTTGATCTGATCAATCGCGCGTGTTGCGGGAGGTGATCACCCACCTCGGGGCGGTACGTGCCGTACTTCACACACGTCCAGCGATCGCTCAAGAGAAGATGGTCCAAATGCAGGATCGGAAATTGTGTCGGCCACGTCACGATTGGACCGTTACCAGCGTGGTCGAACGCGTGGGTGTGATCGGGAAATGCTTGTTGAATCGAGGCGGCATGGCGAGGGCAGTTGAAGTCGCCAAAGACCAAATCTGCCGTGCATGGTCCAAGTGCTTGTCGAATACGGTGTGATGTTCCCATACGAGAGAGACTCGGATCAGACGGGCAGTCCAAAGCCACAAACTCAATGATTCCGTCAGGATGCTCAATGGAGCCTCGAGCGATGTTTAAAGGATGTGCGACGGTGTGATTTTCACTCAACACCAACTCACACTTCAGAGGCCATTTGGAGGCAAACAGAAAAGGCCACCTCGCCTCTTGATAAGGAAGGTGTTTGAGTTGCTCTTTCCAAGGGAGCCTCAACACGGTGTTGATGTTGACCAAGCACAAAAAATCGGTTTCAAACTGACTGGCTACCTCGATTGTGGATCGGGCACGATCTTCATCGATCTCTTCCACCGTCCAGTGGGTGAAAACGAAGGGTTGTTGTTGGAAATCTATTGGGCTTTTTGGCTTCCAATCATGGATGACCCAGTGTCCCACTGCGATCACACAGAAGGTGATGCTGGTGGCTCTCAGTTTTCGTGTGTTGCCAAGAGTGAGACAAAGAACACCCGAGAGAGGGATCAAGATGGTTGGCACCCAGTGGACCAATTGGATCGTGCTGAATCGATCAGTGATGTACTGGCCCATGAGGAGCAAGGCCCCAACACATATCACAGCAAACCAGATTGTGTTTTTGATCGTTTGCAATCGACGACTTCTGCACACTTGGTGATTACTGGAATGGGAAGAATATTGGGATCAGCAAGACCATCATCAAGCCCCGCAGGATGACAAGAGGGAGCCCAATCCGGGCGTAGTCGAGGAAGTGATACCCACCAGGGCCGTACACCATCAAGTTTGTGGGATACGACACGGGGGACAGGAACGTTGAGCTTGCGCCCAAGATCACTGCGGCCGCAAAAGGTTCGGCCGCCAGTTGTACGGCTTGACTTGCAGCAAAAGCAACAGGGAACACCAAGACGGCGGCCGAGTTGTTTGAAATGAGGTTCCCAAAGACCACGGCAAGCAAGTACACGCATGACAAAATGGCCAATGGTCCATGTGGGGCAGCCAACGCCAACAATTGTTCTGCGATCTGTGCGGCGGCCCCTGTGTGCTCCATAGCGCGGCCAATCCCAATGGCCGCGCCAATGACAAGCAGCATGGGGAAGTCGATTGCGGCTCGAGCCAGCCGTCCTGGTAAGCAGCGACTGAGCACCATCAGTCCTGCGGCCGTAAGGGCGACCACCGCACTGTCGACTGGTGCCAAGGCGATTGCCAGAATCATGGAAAGCACGATGCCAATGGCAGCTTGAGCTTTTCGGTGGTTTGGTGGTCGAGAATCCTGCACTCTTGAAATCACATCGAATTGTTCACGTGCTTCACCGTCAGACAAAAATTTTTCGTTGGTATCAAGGAGAAGGGTGTCCCCACGCTCCAAAATCATGTCTCCAATTTTCCCTTCGAGGGGAACACCTCCACGACGTACGGCAATGATCGCCGCATTGAACCGAGTTCGGAATCCAATGTCTCGAACAGATTTGCCATGAAATTCCGAATCCCACGACACGACGGCTTCCACCAACGTTCGAATTTGGTGGGCCCCTTGGATTTTCCGTGCCTGCCCATCAAGCATTTCGAGTCCTCGGATATTCCGGAGGTCTCGAACCGAATCCAAGATCCCGGTGAACCACAAAAGGTCGCCCTCCAACAATGTCTCTTCTGGCCCGGGGGCGGGGATGTTTCTCCCTTCTCGCTCAATTCTGGTGAGGTACACGCCGGGAAGATGTCGCAAGTCAGCAGCTTCGACGGTTTTTCCCACAAAAGGGGCATCGCTTCGAATCCGCATCGCCAACTGGTAGTCACGGGTATCCAAACTCGGGGGCTCAGCCGGTTGACGTTCGGGAAGAAGTTTCTTGTTGGTCAGCGCGATGACCACGATGCCGAGCACCATAAGTGGTAGCCCTACAGCTCCAATGGCCAAGAATGAAGGGACCCCATCCTGAACCAGCCGAAGCGGCGCATCCGAAGCCGACAGCACCACATCTTCTTGGCCTTCGTGGTCCAGCAACATCTCCAAGATCACGATGTTGGACGAAGTGCCAATCGCGGTTAAGGCTCCACCAAAGATGGCGGCGAAGGACAGTGGAATGAACAGTCGCGAAGGGGAAAGCCGAAGCCGTCGGCACCAGTCCCCCAAAATCGGGAGGTACATCGCTACCAGCGGAGTGTTGTTCATGAGGCCGGACAGAAGACCTACCGGGAGCATCAAGCGGAGTTGGGCGCTCAGCAGCCCTTTGGGACGACCCAGAAGCTTTCCGGCGATCAGATGAATGCCGCCGGTTTCCCGGAGTCCAGCCGCGACCACATACAGAGCGCCAATCATCACAACTGCTTTGTGACTGAATCCTGACAGGCCATCTTGAATGGGAAGAATTCGGTCTCCTCCCAAGATTTGATCTGCCAGCAGCAGCAGCAGAAGCCCTCCAACCATGGCGGTGTCGACGCCGATCCGTCGGCTCATTAAAGCCGCCGTCACCAAGCCGATGACACCGAGGACAAAAAGGCCTTCTGAGCTCATCCGGAAGACCTCACTGCTTCAAGCAAAGCGCTGTGGATTTCTGGAGCGGCCGCGACAACACCGGTGTTTTGCTCCAGCCCGCGTCCGTGGCCAAAGTCCAATGGTTTGCCCGAGATGTCGGTCACGGTGGTGCCCGATTCCATCGCCACCAGTGCGCCCGCGGCGTGGTCCCAAACCCGCTCGACGTATCGCTTTCCTGGTCTTGGCAATCTCAGGTAAGCGTCGGCTTGATCGCGGGCAAGGAGACCGTACTTGGCTTGAGAGTCGAGTCGCACTCCAGTCCACTCTCGTCCCAGGGTTTGCATGGCCGCATCAACGGCGGTGTGGTCGGTGTGGGCTGCTTCGACAGAAGTGCACACGCGGACCAGTCCTTCGCATGTGGACCTCTTGACCGGTACCAGCGATCCTTCCATTCCACCTGTAGCACAGCCTTGTCCAGCCTCGGCCGCCACGATGACCCCTTGTCCGTCGACTGCTTCGGGACTTTGGGTTGTGGCAACGTGCAAGTTGGGACAACCAAGGACACCCAAAGTGGGATGCCCATCGCACACCAGACCCAAGGCCACTGCAAAGTGTTCTCCGCGGAGAAATCCTTTGGTGCCATCAACAGGATCAAGCACCCAGTACTCCGGTGCACTGGCGTCGTGTCCACCATGATCAAGAAGGGCCAGGACATCGTCAGGGGACCGTTTCCCAATTGCTGAAGAGACGGCTTCCGTCACCAAGGCAAGCAGAGCGTCATTTTCAGGTTCGCGGAGCACGGCACTGGTCTCTTCTCCGACCAAAGGGGTGCTGCCATCAGCATCACGCAACATCGAAGCCACGATGGCTTGGGCCGCAAAGTCCGCCACGGTGACAGGGGACCGGTCATCTTTGGTCAACTCGGAAACTCGGTCTAAGCTGCGTTGAACGGATTTGGCCGCAAGTGAAGCTTGCCGGACGGCATCAAGGGCGATATTCAAGCGCATAAAGCCATATCGGCTCTCTGGCGTGGCTTCCTCAGGTCGATTTCGGCTTGTTCAGGCGGAGAATGAGGATCCGCAGCCGCAGGTCGCGTTGGCGTTGGGGTTGTTGAACACAAATCCTCGCCCCATCAATTCGTCTCTGAAATCAACGGTGGTGCCATTCAAATAGAGGTAACTCTTGGGATCGCAAATCACCCGGACCTTCACCATGTTCTCGGATTCTGCGGAGCCTTCTTCGGCTTCGCTGGCTTTCCCATCGACGACCATCGCCCGGCAGGTCCAAACTTCGTCGGTCTCTTTTTGGTTCTCAGTCAGGTCGAGCAAGTACGAGAAGCCCGAGCAGCCTCCGCCCTTGACACCGACCCGAAGGCAAGTGGTTTCGGGGTTCAGGCTCTGTTGCTTCATGATGTCGCCAACTTCTTTGATGGCGGTTGGAGTGACAATCACGGACATGGTTGGTTCCTTCGGGTGTGGTTCAGTTGGGCCGGTGTGGTTTGGTGCGGTTCAAGACTCGGCGTCGTCCGAGCTCAGTGATGATGATGGTCGTCCTCGACGTCGTGACCGTTCTTTTTCTTCCAGTCGTTGATGGCGGTCCGGATGGAATCTTCTGCCAAGACCGAGCAGTGGATTTTGACCGGAGGCAAAGCCAACTCTTCGACAATCTCAGTGTTCTTGATGGCAAGGGCTTCATCAACGGTGCGACCTTTGATCCATTCTGTGGCCAAAGAAGAAGACGCAATCGCCGAGCCACAGCCGAAGCATTTGAATTTGGCATCTTCAATTTTGCCTGCGTCGTCCACCTTGATATGGAGCTGCATGACATCGCCACATTCTGGAGCGCCAACAATGCCTACGCCAATATCGGAGCGGTCTTTCACGTCAGATGAAGACCCGAATGAGCCGACGTTAAGTGGCTTTTGAAAATGCTCAACTACTTTTTCACTGTAGGCCATGGTTTTCCTTTCGCAATTGACCATTCGCTGGTCAATTCGGTTTGGTTCAATGCGATTGCCACTCAATCTTGGAAATATCGACCCCTTCTTTCCAGAGATCAAACAGAGGGCTCATGGCCCGCAAGTGTTGCACTGCAGCGGCGATGCCTTCGATGGCTTCGTCGACTTCAGCTTCGGTGGTGTGCCGTCCAAGGGAGAGTCGCAACGAGGAGTGGGCAAGTTCATCACCAACTCCAAGCGCCTTGAGGACATAACTGGGTTCGAGGGATGCCGAGGTGCAAGCCGAACCTGAAGAGCAAGCGATGTTTTTGATGCCCATCATCAAAGATTCACCCTCGACGAAGCCAAAGGAGATGTTGGTCATGTGTGGCAGGCGATGATCGCGGTGGCCATTGACTTCCACCACTTCAAGACGTGACATCAGTTCGTTTTCGAGCTTGTCGCGGAGAGCGCTCAAGCGTTTCCCTTCGGCTTCCATTTCCTCTTTGGCGATAGCACAGGCTGCACCCAGTCCCACAATGCTGCTGACGTTCAGGGTGCCCGAGCGGAAGCCGCGTTCGTGACCGCCGCCATCTTGGATGGCTTGCAGACGTACGCGAGGCCGACGTCGCCGGACATACAAAGCGCCCACGCCTTTGGGTCCATACATTTTGTGGGCTGAAAGTGAAAGCAAATCAATATTGTCTGCTTCGACATCTGTACGAAGTTTTCCGACCCATTGGGTGGCATCGGTGTGGAACACTGCACCATGTTCTTTGCAGATCTTGCCAATGCATGGAATTTCGTTGATGGTGCCGAGCTCGTTGTTGGCCCACATGATGGACACCAGAATGGTGTCATCGCGGAGTGCATCTTTGATCATTTGTGCAGTGATGATCCCATCTGCACTTGGTTCCAAGAACGTCACATCAAAGCCTTCACGTTCCAAGCGGCGGCAAGGGTCGATGACGGCTTTGTGCTCGTGGACCGCGGTGATGATGTGCCCACGGCTTTCGGAGCCAGCCGGGGCTTTGGCGTACATTCGAGCCGCGCCTTTGATGGCAATATTGTTCGATTCGGTGGCCCCCGAAGTAAAAATGATTTCCTTGGGTTGGGCCCCCAGAAGATCGGCGACTTGCGATCGTGCGGTATCCACTCCGTTTTCAGCTTCCCAGCCATACGCATGGTTCCGGCTGCTTGAGTTGCCGTAAATCGAGGTGAAATAGGGGAGCATGGCGTCCACCACCCGCTGGTCGCAGGGTGTGGTCGAAGCATGGTCAAAATAGATTGTGGTCTCTTGTGCGGTCATGGTCAGTACGTCTTTAGCATTCTAGCCAACCCCCGGCCACACATTGTCAGAACCTCTGATCTACGATGACGAATTCGTGGCAAGATTGACGGAAAATGCAGGTTTAGACGCATTCTCGGGCGGTATCTTTGTGCCCACCATGGGCGGGCTGCACGAAGGCCATTTGGAATTGGTGCGTGCCGCCAAGAGTTTGGGTCGGCCGGTGGTGGTGAGCGTTTTTGTAAATCCTGATCAATTCAACGACCAAGATGATTTCGAGGGATATCCGCGCCGGTTCGACGTCGACGCTGGCTTGGCCGAATCTGCGGGGGCCGATGTGGTCTGGTGTCCTGCCCAGCGAGACATCTACCCAGTTGAGGTCGAGGTGCTGACGCCAGAGCTGCCCAGTGTGGCCACAAGGCCGGGTCTTGAAGACGCACACCGGCCCGGACACTTTGCTGGAGTGGCTCGGGTGGTGCAGCGACTGTTCGACTTGGTGCAACCCGAAGTGGCGATTTTTGGCGAAAAGGATTGGCAACAATTGCAGCTGGTTCAAGCCATAGTGGATCGAGACGGCGGGCCAAGAATCCATGCCGTGCCCACGTCGCGCGAACCCGATGGATTGGCCCGATCCAGCAGAAATGAGCGGTTGTCTGATGTGTCCCGGCCGAAAGCGCGGGCGGTCTACCTTGCGTTGCAAGCAGCTGCGGCGGCAAACCATCCCTCCACGGCGGAGAAGATGATGCAAGAAACCCTGGAGTCCCATGGTCTCGAAGTGGAATACGCCGTGGTTCGTACCTCAACGGGGTTGCGTCCCGTCAATGACTTTTCTCGTCCCAGCCGGGCGTTGGTGGCCGCTTGGTTGGATGGTGTCCGGTTGATTGACAACTTGTCCATGCCAGTGTGGACCTAGCATTTGGGCATGGCAGCGCCGCTTCTCCTGTACGGGGGGACGTTTGATCCCCCGCATGCCGCCCATGGTCGTCTGCCTGAACTGGCTGGCGAAGCCATTGGCGCATCACGGGTGGTTTGGATTCCCGCGGCCCAGAACCCGCTTCGCACCGAGGAGTCCGCACCGTCCGAAGATCGAGTGGCCATGCTGGAGGCCCTCTTGGCCGGGAACGCCGAAGCGGAAATTGACCAACGCGAACTGCAACGTGGCGGCCCCAGTTACTTCGTTGACACCTTGCGATCCTTCCGGGCGGAAGATGCAAGCACCCCGCTCCGATTCCTGATTGGCGCGGACCAAGCCCTGCAGTTTCGCCGCTGGCACGATTGGGAACAGATTTTGGATTTGGCCCATCCGGTCATTGCCCCGAGGCCGCCCCACGATCGGTTGGCCCTGGAACTGGTGCTCGAGCAATTGGACGAAGGACAATCGCGGCCCGGCTGGTGGCGCGGATCGGTGTTGGATTTGCCGCTGGATGATGTGTCGGCCACCAAACTCCGTGAAGCCTTGACTGAATCTGACCACGCGGCATTGCGAGCTGGCATTCCAGACTCGGTGCTGGGTGTGATCCGCGCTCGCGGCTTGTATGGAAGATCCGATGCCTGAATTGCCCGAGGTCGAACACGCCAGGTCGCTCTTGGAGCGGTTTGTGGTGGGGCAACGAATTGCCAAAGTTCGAGTTGGACCCGACACCATTGTGTGTGTCGAGGACCGTCCGCAGAAGATCGCCAAGACCTTCCGCGGGGCTGTCATGGAAGCTCCTGATCGTCGTGGGAAACAGTTGTGGCTGCCGCTGGTGGACCGTGCCGCAGTGTTGGTGCATTTGGGTATGACGGGCGCTATTCGCGTGCGTGGAGAACAGGGTCTGCAGTTGGTGGCCCACGGCTCGGTTGAAGAGCATTGGCCGCCCCGATTTGAAAAATTCTGGCTCAAACTCGAGAACGACGTGGAGGTGGCTTTCACGGATCCCCGGAGATTTGGTCGTCTTCGCTTGCGCAAAGACCCTTTGCATGAGGCTCCAATTTCAGATCTTGGACCGGATCCTGTCGTGGACGAAATCGACTTGGGTGCCGTATGTGATTCGCTCTTGCGTCGCCGAGCGCCCATCAAGAGTGTGCTGCTGGACCAGAAATTTATGGCTGGGGTTGGCAACTGGATTGCGGACGAAGCGTGTTACCAAGCAAAACTCAATCCTCATCGACTCGGTGTGGATCTCGAGCAAAAAGAAGCCAAAACCCTTGTCAAAAAGACAATTTCAGTGATTCAGAAAGCCTGTTCGGTTGATGCGGAGAAAGACCGCTTCCCTCGCACTTGGCTGTTTCACAACCGCTGGGGCAAAGTTCAAGGAGCCCGAACCACCAAGGGGGAATTGATTCAGTTCGATGCTATTGGTGGACGCACCACCGCTTGGGTGCCGGTTCGCCAAGGCTGACGCGTGTTGCAAGTGGCTCGAACGCCACGGATTACATCGGCTTTTCTTCGATGGTCTGGTCGTAGACCTCGAGCAATTTTGTTTTGTCGAAGATGAGTTCTTGTCGCGACATGCCAGTCACTTCGTAGAACGGCGTCAATTCAATGGCATCGCAAGGACATGCTTCTTCGCACATGCCGCAGTAGATGCAGCGGAGCTCGTCGATATCGAACTGCTTGGGATATTTTTCCCGGTCGTCCCAAGGTGATTCTTCGGCGGTGATGTGGATGCAGTTGGCGGGGCAGGCGGTAGCACACATAAAGCAAGCCACACAGCGCACCCGATCATCTTCGTCTTTGTTCAGCCGGTGAACGCCACGGAACGTCGAACGCTCTTGGCCACCTTCGACCACAGGGCGGTCGTCTCGCTTCTCTTCGGGGTACTGGACCACATAGATGTTGTCTTTGTTCTTCCCTGGCTTGGTGATGTTGCCAAACAGGTGCCGGAAGGTCGTGCCGAGCCCCTTGGCAATTGCCGGCAAGAAGATGGCTTCCGCCGCGTGCATGGGCTTTGGGGTGACATCAATAATGGACTCGTCAGAGATGGCCATGGGTAAAACAGGATAGTCGCCCCAGAACCCGTAGCATCATGGAGATGACCAATCTTGATCCTGGAACTGATCGCCGAACAACCATGGGCCGGGGGGTCCGCATGGCTGCGATTGGCACCCAAACCGTCGGGTATGTCTTGGCCGGTTGGTGGCTGGGGGGCCAGTTGCAACCTGTTTGGGGTGAAAAAGTGGGTGCCATGCTTGGTGTGACGGTGGGCATGACCCACCTCATTCGCAGCGCAATGCGTTTGCAGCGATCGTTTGAGCGGGAGGATCGAGGAAAGTGACGCAAAAAGACACGCTCGAGACTGTTTCGCTGCCTTTTTTCGCCATGGTCTTGGCCGGAGCGGTTGGTGGGGGAGTGGGGCTGCTGGGTGGCTGCATGGCGTTTCCCTCTGTTCCGATGCAATCCATCGTGCATGGGACACTTGCGGGGAGTGTTGGGTACGTGCTGGGCAGCGTGGTGCTCATGCCTTGGGTCGCCCGCCCGCTTGAGCAGTGGATGGCCATCTGGCCTGGCGCGCTCTTGAGCAGGCTCTTGGCGACGGGGATCATGGCTTGGCTGCTATACTTCCGCCCCCCTGAGGGGGACGATGGGTTCCGCACCGCGTTGGTGGTTTCCCATGTCGTGTCGATCTTCCTCGACGCGGCGCTTCTTGCTCGATGGTCCCGCTCGCTGGGCCAAAATCCCGTGCACGAGTCCGAATAGACACATGCTCACTGCCCTACTGCTAGCTGCTGCCGAGTACGACCCCAAGACGCACGTCCAAGATGTGTTGTTGATGGGGACGAAGGATGCTCCAGTCCTCACGATGCACATGGTGACGCTCGCCCTCAGTGGTCTCATCACCGTGGCCATGTTGCTGCTGGTTTCGAAAAGCATCGCCACCGGCCAGGCCGGCGAAGGCAACACGCGGTATCTCACCAGCGGCCGTTTGGGTCAATTTGTGGAAGCCATGATTTGCTGGCTCCGCGACGAAATGATCGAGCCCGTCCTTGGCACGAGCGGTACGAAGCGTTGGTTGCCGCTGCTCTTGAGCTTGTTCTTCTTCATTTTGGTGAACAACCTGATCGGGTTGATCCCAATTGTGGACATGCTCCACCTGGGCGGCATGCACACCACTCCTGTTGGTGGTACCGCCACCGGGAACTTGGCCATCACCATTGGTCTTGCCGTGGTGTCCTTTGTGATTATTCACTTGCACGGCATCATGGAGTCCGGGGTTGGAGGCTGGTTGGCCCACAACTTTGCGGGCCTTCCCGTGTTTGGTTTAAACAGCAAGAAAATTGGTGACTTGGGCCTTCTGCCGATTGCCCTTCTGGTGTTCGTTATCGAGGTGGTTGGCCACCTGATCAAACCATTTGCTTTGGCGGTTCGTCTTTTTGCCAACATGGTGGCTGGCCACACGGTGATGGCCGCTTTGTTTGGCCTTGGAATTACTGCCCTGAAGAGCATGACAGGGCCGGAAGTCGGGACATTGATTGGTTCGGCTGCAGGCCTCGTCTTTTACTTTCTCGAACTGTTCGTGGCCTTTTTGCAGGCTTTCCTCTTTATGTTCCTCACCGTGGTGTTCTTGAGTTTGTTCAATCACCACGATGATCATGAGGACGACCACGCTCACGATGCGGCGGAGCCATCCCCCGCACATTGATGTATTGAACCTTTGGCGGTTCACCCTTGGCGGGGGGTTGAACGGCCGGACCCTGAAGACCGCCGGAGTGCTTCTCAAGATGAACAAGTTGTTCGCGATTGTTGCCCCTCTTTTCGTCGCTTCCACCGCAATGGCACAGGACGCCGAAGCTGCCGCCTCCTCCTCGCCAATGATCACCGGCTTTGCCGCTGGCCTCGCCGTTCTCGGCGCTGGTCTTGGTATCGGCCGCATCGGCGCTACCGCGTGTGAGGCCACCGCTCGTCAGCCTGAAGTGAAGGGTCAGATCTTCACCAACATGCTGCTTACTGCGGCCCTCATTGAAGGTGTTGCGTTCGCCGCCGTGATCCTCGTCGGTTGAGTTGAATTGATTTCACGTCGGCCGGGGTCCCGCCTCGGCCGACTTCACCCTTTCACGGAGCCACTGCATGCTCTTTGCTTCCCTTTTGCTGCTCGCGGATGAAGCGGCCCACGCCGCTGGTGACCACGGTCACGATCATGGTGATCACGGCCATCACGCCGAACACTTGCCGCTGACC
>CALDQF010000095.1 GCA_937911845.1 uncultured Phycisphaera sp.
GGTGAAGACAGCGACCTGTTCAAACCCGCCCGCAACAGTGGTCAAGGAGATCTGGAAGCATTGTCGATCCCCGACAAACCCGATCCATCCGTCGAAGATTCCGCCGATGAAGAAAAGCCCTCTCCCTCATCGTCACCTGAACCAGAAATCCCTGACGAATAAGTTCCCGAACAACATCACCTGAGCCTGAACCATTTCGACTCACTCTTTGAGATCAACACCAGCCATGAATGTCCACTTCACCTTGCCAACCCTCACTTTCGCCACCACGCTGAGCGCTTTGGCGTGCACCGTCTCCGTCCACGCCCAGGAGGCCGAACCGGAAGGCGCGAGTGAATCCTCGACGACCATGCTGATCACACCTCCCGGCCGGGTGGAACTGCCCAACGACGAAGTGCCTCCCATGGAGATCGTCGACCAACCCGTCGAAGACATTCTCTACCGTATTGGTGAACTCACCGGAAAAACCATTCTTCCGGTGGGGAACATTGGGTCCAAAAAATTCACAGTCATCACCCATCGCCCAATGCAACGAAGCAAGGCTTTGGATTTGATTTTCCGGGCCTTGGTCCTGAACGACATCGGCACCATTGAGCGTGAAGATGTCATCCTCATTGGGGATCTCGATGACATCGCCAAACTCCGTCAACAGCCAGTGCTGACGGCCGACGACGACGTGATGATGCGACAAGACCTTGGTTCGTATGTGGCCAAAATTTTCCGTCTCGAAAATGTCAAAGTCGACGCTGTTGAGCCCATTCTGACAGCCAGCCTGCCGGACAACGTCAGCATCGAGATTGATGGCTCCAGCAACCAACTCGTGGTCTACGCGGACATTGCCTACTGCCAGCACGTCCAGCAGATCGTTGCAGAACTGGACAACCGATTTGTCCGTCCCGAAACCCGTACTTGGCGGCTTCGACACGCTGACGCCGAGGCGGTGGCAGCCAACGTCACCGATCTGTTTGAATCAGATGGGTCGTCATCCGGGAACGCCTCTCGAGGCCGCACCCAAACCCGATCCGCCGGTCGAAACAACGTCACCACCCCGCGGGTAGACGGCGGTTCACTTGGTGCGGAAATCGAACTTCGAATCACCGTCAACGTGCCCCAGAACTCTTTAACCATTTCCGGAGAACCGGCGGTTCTGCGCGAAGTAGATCGATTGATCACAAGCGAGTGGGATCTTCCGCGAGACCTTGGAACCACCAAGCTGTTCACCCTTCGTTACACCGACCCCGTCAAGGTGGCTGAAAAACTCAACAGTCTGCTCGGTCAAGGTACTGGTGGTGGTGGTGGCACCGCTCGGGGTCGTTCTGGCCAACAAGGTGGCTCGTCTGTGGAGGATGCACTGAGCGGCATCTACCGCATTGAGTCCTACCCTGAGACCTACCAACTGCTGGTCTTCTCGAAAACCCGGGACTCCCTGAATTTCCTTGAGCATGTGCTGGAAAGCCTGGACCAACCAACTTCAATTGGTCTGCCTTTTGTGGTCGAACTCAAGCATGCCGATGCATTTGAGTTGGCCGAACAACTCAACGCATTACTCTCAGAGCCTGGCGTTCAGGCCACGATCACCAGACCAGAACAAGGCCTGTCAGGTCAATCGATCGACCAGTTGGCCAGTGGTGGGACCGG
>CALDQF010000096.1 GCA_937911845.1 uncultured Phycisphaera sp.
CTTGAGCCTGGAGCCATCGCAGCCATTCCCTGTGGGTTCGCCATGGCTTTGCCCGCGGGTTACGAAGCCCAAGTTCGCCCGCGTTCGGGGTTGGCCCTCAAGCATGGTATTTCTATGCCCAACGCACCCGGCACCATCGATGCGGATTATCGGGGAGAAGTCAAAGTACCCCTGATCAATCTTGGAACTGAAGCCTTTGTGGTGGAACCCGGGATGCGGATCGCCCAAATGGTGATTGCCGCGGTACCCATGGTGGAAATCATCGAAACTGAATCGCTCGATGAAACAGATCGCGGGCAGGGTGGCTTCGGTTCCACTGGACTTCAGACGCCGTAACGAAGCTGCAAGGATCGGATGGTTGCGGCACACCCCTGTCGCAACTGCAACGCCGGCAATTCCAAACCACGTTCATCCAAGAGACTGGCTTCGATGGCATACCGAATCACGTAATCCAACTCTGCGCGGCGCTCGGCGAACGGATCGGGAACCAAACCTAAGGCATCACGCACAAAAGCCTGCAAAGCGTCGGATTCCAATTCAGGATGCGCTTTCGCCAAGCGAACTGTCAGATCCACCAACGGCGCGCGAGCAAGAACCACATCTCTTTGCTCATCGGTCTGCAGCATCGCAGTGGGAAGTTCTTTTTGCAACAACTGCAACTCTGCCTTGAGCAAAGAACGAGGAACGCAATGTCCGTGAGGCAACTGTTGATCGGCCTGAAGCAGAGCTTCAATCAACCGGAGCGCCTCGAACGGCCGAAGATCCCCCGCGTCACCCTCTCCTTGCAGCACCGATTTCCACCACCGATCACGGGCGTTCACAAGTTGGTCTTCGAGGGCACCGTGGGTTTGGGAAAGCCAAGGCACCTCCGACAACTCAGACTCCAGGGCCTTGGGATACAACGCTTTGGAACGGTCCAAAAACGACTCAATCCACTTCAGCGAGTCATCACCCAGCACCGGATCGGTTGCACCAGCCAGCGCGGCTTGAAGCACCGTCTCCAACCGCTCGCGATCTTGGGGGAAGATCTCACACCAACGCATGCACCACTCTTCGAGCGACTGGGCATAACCAAGCAGGTTGGAGCGCGTACGAAATCGTTCGTAAACCGCCAGACGGCCCGGATCCAGAAGGACTTCGCGTCCTCCCAAGATCTCTGGCAAACGAGACAACATCTCACGATCGGCCGAGCGAATTTGAATCCGAAGTTCGGGAAAGAGGCGACGGAACAGTCGACCACCTTGGTCTGGATCCATTTCCGTTCGCTTGACAAATTGATCGACCACCACGGCAAGTCGATCGACGCCGCTGGTGTCCAAAAGCGCCGCGGAAGCTGTTCGAAGCAACGATTGCCGAAGTTGCTCGACACCCTGAAGCAGCACTTCAGATTCCTGGGGGCCAACTCGACCCAAAAGATCCACAACCGGTTGTAACACGTCGTAGACGTTGGCTTCATGCCATGCTTGAGCACGAGTGGCTGGGTTCAACAAACGAATTCGAGTATCGCGAATGTCACTGCGCCACTGCAGACCAAGCTCACCCGAGGGGAAGCCGGCTGCGTCCAGAAAAGCCTGCGTTTGGATGGCACTTTCAAAGCAATTTCGAACACTGGGAAGATCAAACCGTTGTCGAAGATCTTGGGCGAACGAATTCCATCGCGGGTCAATTCCCAGATCGAATTGAAGAATCTGAATCGGCGTTTCTGAAGATCTCGTGGACTTGGCGAGCAGGGCACGACACACAGAAACCAAGTGACCCGGATTTGGCTCGGTCACGCCAAGTTGCATCCACAGCGCCAGATTCCCCTCAGCGATCTTGTGGTCCACCTGAGAGGTGAGACTGTGCATGCGAACCGCCCGCGCAAACAAACGGTCCCCGGCAGGGTCTTGGTCGGCGGCTTCGAGGTGCGCCAAAATAAGTTGACGCCAACCTTGTCGAGCGCGAGTTGGCCAGTCATCTGGGTCACCCAACGATTGACACTCTGATTCAATGGTCTCACGCAAAACCATCTGGTAAGTGGGCTCGGCCAAAGTGGGTCGAACATCGTCCGCGGCCAATCCAAAGGTTTGACCCAGAAGCAACCCTACCGCTTCAAGCCAACAGCTTGGCATACAGCTTCTCCAAGGCATCCACCATGGCATCCACGGTAAATTCGGTTCGAACCAAGGCTTCGGCTTCTTCGGCCCATTGCTGAGACCGTTGCGGTTGGTCGAGGTGATCCTGAAGGGCGGATCGCAACGCCTCAACATCACCGATGGGCACCAGCCGACCCGTTTTCTCGGGAACACAGACTTCCCGTGTGCCATCCGCATCGGTGGCCACCACCGGAACCCGAGCGAGCATGGCTTGAACCACCACCCGCGGCAAACCTTCTCGATACGAAGGGTGCACCAGCAGATCGCAGGATTGGATCAACGAGGGGATCTCTGACGAAGGCACCATCCCTGTCACCGCAATCCGATCGGCGATGCCAAGCTTCCGAGCCAACGCCATGCGAGCCTCTCTTCTCCAGCCATCCCCCACCCACAGCAACCGAAGACGTTCGTCTCGTTGCATCAATGGCGCCATCGCATGCAACAGGTCGTCGTGGCCCTTCAGGTCGGCGATTCGGGATACCGTTCCGATGACCATGTGATCCGCATGGAAGCCGTACGCTGCTCGAGTGGCAATGGGATCGTTTGAAGTTCGAAAAGCCTCGACATCCATACCACTTCGAACCAAGTGGTACTGGTCGGGCGTACCCACCCCGGCCTCAAGCATCTGATCACGCATGCTCCAAGACACCACCGGCAGTGCATGGCAAAGTTTGGCAGCGTGTCGTTCGAGCGCGATGTACAGCCACCGCAGCGGCCATGCCTGGTGGCTGTGGAACGGCATGCCATGCACCGTGTGTACGACGGCGGGTACGTGCTCTGACCAAGCGGCTCTTCGACCCAAGATGCCCGCTTTGGATGAGTGCGTATGCACCACATCGGGCTTCCAATCGCGAATCAATTTCCGCAACTCACGTTCGCAGCGCCATTCGCGAAAAGGTGCCGGATCGCGAACCAAATGCGATGACTCCATCCGTTCAATTCCGGGGGGCACGTCAGGCGCCATAGATCCTTCGGGCCCATGAATTGGGCCGTGTACCAATGCCACACGGTGCCCACGATCTCGTTGACCCCGACACGTCAGCAGCGTGTTCTCTTGTGATCCACCACGAATCAATCGGGTGGAGATGTGCATGATCCGAAGACTCATGGTGCCCCAGCTGTCCAGCGCCATCGTTCGTCGGGGTAACGCAACCACTCAAGGCAAAGTCCTTGGGCCGGTGCGGTTGGACCAGACTGGCTGCGATCCAATGAATCCAAAGCCGAACGCACCCATTCAACCTCTCGGTGGCCGCGTCCCACTTCCACCAGGGTGCCCGAGATGATGCGAACCATGTTGTACAAAAAGCCTGATCCTTCAACCACGATGCGCAGGCGATGTTCGTCGATGCCCTCAACATCACAGCGGTGAATGGTGCGGACCGTGGTTTCTCGACCGTGGTCAATCTTTGTGAACGCCAAGAAGTCATGGGTGCCCACCAAGCACTGGGCCGCTTCGTGCATCGGTGCTGGGTTCAAGGCGTAGGCAGAAAAGGCCACAAAATGTCGATCAAAAAGCGGACGAAGGACCCCGTACTTCCCACCGTGGGCCCAGGTGTAGGAGTACTGCTTGGTCACGGCCTCACACGATGGGGTGAAGTCTTCGGGCGCAGGTGCCGCATCGACAATGAGAATATCTTCTGGGAGGCGGCTGTTAATGGCGGCCGCCAAACGCTCGACCGGCACTTGCCCGCGATAGTCAAAGCAGGCCACCTGACCCTTGGCATGGACCCCTGCGTCGGTGCGAGAAGCACCATGCACCACCACTGGCTCGCCAACTACCCGAGAAACAACTTCCTCCAGCGTGGCCTGAACCGTCCGAATCACTTCTCCGGTGGGTGGGTCTTGGCGTTGCCATCCGCTGTATGCGGACCCGTCGTAGGCCACAGTCAAACGGAAGCGGGGCACAATCAGTTCCCGAACAGGTTCTTGGTCCCGAACATTCCTTTGGCTTCAAACCACGCAAGTGCTTCATCCACCGAAGCAAAGATCCGGGTTGCGGTCTCGGTAATAAAGGGGCTTGGGCTCTTGGCCGGTTTCCACACCACATACACCTCTTTGGTGTGCTCCCAAGCGTGCTGCAATTCACGTTCAACCCCACTGGACAGGCCTGGAACGCCACCCGGAAGTTCCGGTACCAACGACACGATCATGTCGGATTGGTCGATCAGCTTGAAATCTCGCATGTAGATCTGACCATCGATGTCACCAGCGATGTCAAGGATCTCACGAACCGGAATACGGAGATCCTCGGTTTGGTCAAAACCACCCCCAAACTCATGGGGCTCCACATCAACAAAATCTTTGCCTTCTTTGGCGGCGGCGATTGCACGGTCCAGCAAGAGTTTCTCGTCGACATCGGCAGGGGCGAACGTGATGAAGTGCTCAGCCAAAGCCGCGCGGAACTTGGCGATCTCAGCCAAGACATCTGGCATGTCAACCACGTGGCTCATGGGGAACGATGGATACACCTTCCGCATCGCGGGACGGGTCACCAACCGTCGACAAGTCTCGTAGGTGGCGTTGTGACGCCCCCGGCTCAAGATGTAGAAATCATTGGGGCAGCCCATGGCTTGGGCCAACAGTTCGGTCGCCAAGATTTCTTCCTCGCGCCAAACCATGCAGTCCTTGAGCGTGGCATCAATCTCATGTTCTTTATGCAGACGAGCATGCACCATCTCGATGTTGTCCACCAGACATATGAACATGTTGGGCTGCAGAGCTTGCATCTGATCAAAATCGAATGCACTGAACAAACCATGTCGCCAGCGGAATGTGGCGTGGGTGTTGACGATCAAGTCGGGATGGTCTTCAAGGGGATGGCTTCGATTGATGATGTCTTTGAAGGCCGCCCGCCGAAGCGATGCCAATCGAGAGATGGGCAGATCAAGGATCCGACCATCTCGGATGTCAGGACCCTCTTCGTACATCATCTTCCCAACATGGAAAGAATCGATGCGATCTCCCCCTTGCCCAGCCAAGTCCACAACTTGGCGCAGGTAGTCGGCTTTGTCCATACCAATCTGTCCGGTCACAACTGCTCGCATGGCGACAGTTTAACCGGCACGGCACTCAGAACATCACACCAAGAACCGTTCTCCGGCCCCTAATTTTTCCGGGAGTTCACACAACGCCAGATCCGCTTGACACGTCGCGGTGGAGCTTCGAATTTCGATTTGGGCCGCGGGTTGTCCTTCAGCACCCTGCGTAAAATGTACCCCGGCCTGGGCCAACCATTTGGCCGCTCGGGCCGATTGAGCCAATTGACTGGTCTGTACAGAGTCCGATCCCTCGGCATTCTTGATTGGGGCAAATTCTTCGGCCCGGTCCGCCTCTACCACCAAGGGACGGTCAGCCAATGGCAACGCATCAAAAATGAACGTCTCATATTTAACGGCATTCGGAGCCAACGGCTGTTGAACCGTTCCAGTCGACTCGTCAAAGAATGGCACTTTCTTGACGGCACGATGGAATGGCAATCCCGTCCCATTCGTCAGACGGTCCAAAAACTCCAGACCAAACACGTGCACCGCCATGTTCCCCGCTCGGAACATCAACTTTCCACCGTCATCGGTAGCCTCGCACACCTCTTGGTCAAGATCTGAATATTCCAAGACCGTCAACTGGCCATCCTGAACCCCAAAGACACCAACCTTTTCGTCGGCGGATCGCTTGGCCACCGCCTTGCTGGTCACTTCACCACTCGAAACAGAGTCCTCAATATGGAGTCCCAAGAAGACGGGGTCTAGCGCCCGGACCAAGGGATTGTCGACCTGGAAGTAAGACAGGTGTTCGATGCCTTGGCTGCGCAAAGTGGACAACAAGCCTGAACTGGACAAAGCACGAAGCGTGCCACCGTGTCCATCAGGATTAAACGCAATAGCATCGGCAGCGGCCAGCAACACTTCACCTGATTCGCGATCAACCGAAGGCATCACGCCTTGGGTGAAAAAATGAACGGTGCTCGGGTCCAGACCAAAGTGGTGATGATCCTCGAAAAAATCCACTGTTGATCCGTGATTCAATGGGCTCGTCATGATGCACCAAGGCACGGTTTGGCCGTAACGTTTGGTTTCTCGTTCGATTTGACCCGCAAACTGTGCGAACAGCGAATCGCCAGTGATGGGTCCGGAGGGGAACGTTCCTTTCGGTCCATCCCAGCCCAGACGAGAGCCCTGACCCCCCGCCACCGTCAGACAGGCGACCTTGCCCTCAGCCAATAAGGCTTGACCTCTGGACAGCGCTTCAACGCGTACGGCACGATCGGTCAACTCAACCAAGTTTGGTGGTTCAGGGGCCGTCTGAACTTCACCTTGGTCTTCTGCGCTCCACAAACGCTGCATGCAGGAAAGATCCAACTGGGCAAGATCACGCTGAAATCGAGCGGCCTGTTCACCACAAAGTTGATCCAAGCGACGAAGAAGATGAGACTGGCCCGCCGCAGCGAACACTTCAGAATCAAATGAACACATGGTGGCCCGAACCTTTACGCTGGATCCGTCGGTGAGGTCCAACCATCAGGCAGATGACGAACAGTTTTTCCCGTTCGTAAATAAATGACCTGCTCGGCGATGTTGGTCGAATGATCGGCGACACGTTCCAACTGTGCGACGGTAGAACGCAAGCGGAAGGCGTAACGGACCGGCATTTCGGACGCGGCAACTTTTTGTTCAGCCGAGAGCAAAATTTCGTTTCGGAATCGATCGACCGTGTCATCAAAAGCCAAGACCTGACCGGCCAAGCCTTCATTGAGGTCAGCAAAGGAACGCACGGCGTCTCGGGTCATCCCAACCACACTGTTGGCCATCACGCGAAATGCGGGATCCGGGGCACGATCAAGATCATCTCGATGGTGCAGCACAATCTCGGCAATGTTCACGCCACAGTCGGCGATCCGTTCCAACTCGTTGTTGAGTTTGACCACCGTCAAGATGGAGCGAATACTTGCGTGGTCGGTCTCTCCCATGGCCAAAAGTGGCACCGAGGCACGTTCAATTTCAACGTCAATCCGGTCGATCTCATCGTCCGCCAGCACCGCGGCATTGGCTTTGTCCTCATCGAGGTCGAACCAAGCCTCTACGGCCGAGAGCAAGAGGCTCTGAACCCGCTCACCTTGGCGGACAAGGTCCGATCGAATCGCAGCGTGGGCATCTTCAAAGGGCATGATGTGAATCTATCGGCACAGTTGGTGGCGGAACGTTGATTCGGGCCCTAGGCTCACCAACGTGATTCAGCTTGGTGTCAACATCGACCATGTGGCCACCGTCCGCCAAGCCCGGCGGACGTGGGAACCCGATCCCGTCTGGGCGGCGGCCGAGGCCCATCTCGGTGGTGCCGATGGCATCACTGTCCATTTGCGCGAAGATCGACGGCACATCCAGGATGAAGACGTTCGGCGACTTCGCGAACTGGTGCATATCAAACTGAACTTGGAGATGGCGGCAACACCAGAGATGGTCAAGATCGCCATCGCCACCCAGCCCCACACCGTGATGCTGGTGCCCGAAGGTCGCGAAGAAGTCACCACCGAAGGTGGCCTGGATCTGGTCTCGGGCCGATCACGACTCCAGCCACTCGTGGATCAATTGCATGACGCCGGACTCGCGACCAGCGCGTTCATCGACGCACTACCAGGTCAGATTGATACCGCCGCTGAAATGGGATTCTCTATCTGCGAGGTCCACACCGGACCATACGCCCATGCTTTCCACGAACATGGTCGAGATCCCGAAGCGCCCGAGGTCACAGCACTCCTGCAGCAACTCTCGGATGCCGGAAAACGTATTCAAGCCGCCGGAATGCGTTTCAACGCTGGGCACGCTTTGAATTACTACAACGTTCAACCCGTGGCCGCGCTGCAAGGTGTACGCGAACTGCACATTGGACACTCCATTGTTTCCCGGTCCGTTCTCGTCGGAATGCGTGATGCCGTGAGAGAAATGAAATCATTAATCAGAGAGATGGCCTGATGAGTACCCCCCCCGTTGATCACGCCGGCGTGCCGTACCGCATCGCGGTCCTCGTTCACCTCACCGACGGACAAGGCCGGAGACTCTTGCTCCACCGCACCAAAGAGCCCAATGCCGGCATGCACTCCCCGGTCGGCGGCAAGCTCGAAGTTGAGGATGGTGAATCACCGCACACCTGTGCTGTGCGCGAGGTTCATGAAGAAACCGGCATCGTCCTGAATGAAAACGAAGTTCACTTGCTGGGGATGGTGAGCGAACGGTCCTACGAGAACACCAACCACTGGTTGATCTTTGTTTACGAGGCCACTCGAACCATTGATCCAGGTGAAATCACCTCAATGGTCATGGACGAGGGCGAACTGAAGTGGGTGCGCGATGAGGACGTTGAACACATCGGGATTCCCGATACCGACCGTGAAATCCTCTGGCCGCAAGTCAAATCCCACTCCCCAGGTGGATTCTTTGTGGTGCACATCGAATGCGGCGGCAACACGCTGAACTCCACGCTGCACCAATCGCATTCGGCCTCATAAATTCATTACAAATTGGCCGCCTGCGTCACACGTGCGACCAGCGCTTCTGCCTGTTCCTTGGTGTCGGCTTCGGCAATCACCCGAACGATGGGCTCGGTGTTGGACGGACGAACGTGCACCCAGCCTTCCGCCAAATCGACCCGAACCCCGTCGAGGTCGTTGATGTGACCATCGGCGAACGTCGAGCGAACCGCCGCCAGCACTTTGGGGACCGCCGCGCGACCGCCGATGGACGACAAATCACGCTTTTCTTTGACCATGGCCAGCGCAGGAAGATCTGCGACCAATGCAGACAACGGTCGCCCCTCTTCGGCCAACAAATCCAACACCATCGCCATGCCCGTGATGGAATCCCGAACTTTGACCACTTCTGGGTCAATCACGCCGCCATTGCCTTCACCACCCAGAATGGCGTTTGACTGCTCCATGGCATCCACCACATTGGCTTCGCCAACCGCCGAACGCACCACACTGGCCCCTGGAAATCCTTCGGCAATGCGGTCAATCATGCGGCTGGTCGACAAGTTGCCCACCAACACACCGGAACCACGATGCCGCAGTACCCAAGTGGCGGCCAAGGCCAAGGTGCACTCTTCGTGAATGGGGACACCGCGCTCATCAACCAGAACCAACCGGTCGGCATCAGGATCTTGGGCAAAACCAACCACCGCTCCGGAGTCGCGAACCCGATCACATAAATCACCGAGGTGGGCAGGAATGGGTTCGGCCGGTCGGGCAAACACACCATGTGGTTCGCCGTACAAGTGCTCATAGGGCACGCCCAGAGAGGCAAAGAGTTGTCGTCCCCCTTCACATCCAGCACCATTCACCGAATCAAGGACGACCGAACCAGGCACGCCCCGAACCGGAACGACTGCCAGCGCACGTTCGACGTGCTGCCTGGTTAATGAATCATCGGACATGATCTGACCTGATCTGCCGGTCTGCACAACGTTGTTCTGGAACCGAGCAATCACCTGCTCGGCAACCGCAGGCGGCGGTGCCACCCCTCGGTGATCGAGACACTTGATGCCATTCCATTCGATGGGATTGTGGCTCGCCGTGACCATCAATCCGCCCGCGGCCCCAAATTGCCCAACCGCAAACCCTACGGTTGGGGTTGCCGCAATGCCCAGATCGACGACATCGCATCCCGAAGCTTGCAGACCCCGGCGAGCCGCCGCCACCAAGTCGGCCCCCGACGGACGGGGATCGCGGCCCAGCACGACCCGCACGGCAGCACTGCTCTGCGAACCCAAATAGGTCCCCCATGCGGCGGCGTAGCGTTCGGCGACCGCTGGGGTCATGGTGATACCAACAATGCCCCGGGCACCAGAAACAGAAAGCATTAACGGTGCATCAGTCATGACAGGAACGCTAGCATCGTTGCGTGCCTTTTGAATTGCGTATTGAACGAACTTTTTCGGCCGCCCATGCCATTGTGATCCAAGGCGAGCGGGAACCCTTGCACGGCCACGATTGGCGAGTTCTCGTGGCAGTACGTGGCCCCCAGCTTGACCAAGAAGAACTGCTGTGTGACTTTCATGCCATCGAGCAGCAAGTCGATGGCGTGATCGCGCCATTCCACAATGCCAATCTCAACGAAACCATTCCTTTTGACCAGCGTAATCCCACCGCCGAAGCCATTGCCGAACACCTGTATCAAACTTTGATGGATCGCATGCCCCAGGGAGCAAGTCTGCATCGTGTCGAAATCGGAGAAGCGCCGGGCTGCACCGCGGTCTACGGCGTCAAACTCGATTAACGATCCCGAGGATCGACCGTCTTGTCATGCGAACGCTGGTTCTCGAGCGCTCGACCATTCTTTCCGGATAACGTCGCGCGGATGGAATCCACGATGCTTTGGATCGTCTCGCTGCCCGAGAACTGCTCCAAGAGAACCGCGCAGGTGGACTCTTGATCACCACTCGGCTCTCGGTAGAGCATTCGGTACGACTCCAAGACCGCGTGAATGTCTTCTTCGGTCATCTGCGCTCGCTGCATGCCCACCCGGTTGCAGCCCCGAACTTCAGCCGGAGCGCCATCGACCATCATCCAAGGCGGAACGTCTTTGATCACCCGGGCCAAGCCAGCCAAGAACGCCCCCGAACCAATGGTGGTGAAGTGATGAATCCCAGCCCCCCCACCCAAGTTGGCGCGATCGCCCACCACCACATGCCCGCCCAACATCACGTTGTTGGCAATGATGCACAACGACCCAATGTGGCAGTCGTGCCCCACATGACTCCCGGCCATGATGAGATTTCGATTCCCTAAGGTCGTTAACCCTCCGCCTTGCACGGTGCCGCGGTGCACACTGCTGTGCTCTCGGAAGCTGTTGTCATCCCCACACTCGAGGCTGACCTGCTCACCCTTCCACTTGAGGTCCTGCGGATCGCCACCAACCACGGCGAAAGGATGCACCGTGCAGCGGTGTCCAAGCGTGGTGTCCGACCCCACAACCGCGTGAGAACGAAGAACACAATCTGGTCCGAGATGACTGCGCGGACCAACCACCGCAAATGGTCCAATCTCACAGCCATCAGCAAGGTGAGCCGTGGCGTCGACTTCAGCAGTTGGGTGAATGGTCATGCGTGTTACGCGTCAATCGACGCTGTCCTCCTCGATGAGCATGAAGCGAATTCTCGCTTCCGCCGCGAGGGTTCCCGCGACGGTTGCTCGACATCGGACCGAGATGATTCGGGCCCGAACTTGGATCGTCTCTGCTTCCAAGACCAACTGGTCACCTGGGGTGACCGGCTTCCGAATCTTGACCCCATCCAAACTCAACAAGACCGGGGTCTTCCCAGTGTTGTCCACCGTGTTGGAAACCAGCAGTCCCCCCAACTGGGCCATGGCTTCAACGATAAGGACGCCAGGCATGATGGGGACATTGGGGTAGTGCCCTTGAAAGAACGGCTCGTTGATGCTGACATTCTTGATGCCAATGGCTTTCTGATCTCCATCCAGTTCCAGAACCCGATCCACCAAAAGCATGGGGTAGCGGTGCGGGAGAGCACGCTGAATGGACCGAATGTCCATCGCGCGACCTTCACGAAGGAGATTGGGGTCCACCGGAAGATCGTGCACCAACGAAAGCGCCAGACGTCGATTGAGTTCATGCCCCGACCGAGCCGCAAAGAGCCGGCCTTGGATGCGGCGACCGGTCAGAGCCAAATCACCTATCAAATCCAAAATCTTGTGCCGGGCGGGTTCTTCAGGGAACCGAAGTTCGGTGGCAATCGGACCATCAGCCCCAAAGACCAGCATGTCCCCTTCCCGATGATGTCGCCCCAAACCTGCCTGCCGAAGCGCCTCTGCTTCTTCTTCAAGGCAGAACGTTCGAGCGGGCGCAATCTCCGTGGCGAAAATCTCTGGCGTCAGCGCCAAAGCCACGGACTGACGCTGAATGCGGCCGTCGTCCAAACCATCGTCACGGCTGTAATCCAAGTCGTACATGACTTCGAGTCCACCGGCTTTGGACGGTGCCAATCCAACTAGAGCCTGCTCTTCCGATTCTGCCGTCAGATTCTCGGGATGAAGCACCGCCGCGGGCTCATCCTGGTCCACGATGCCGACTTCCAGAATGGCTTCAACGAACACTTGGGCTGAACCATCAAAGCCTGGGGGCTCGGTCGAATCCAATTCAATTCGTACATTGTCGATCTCAAGCCCCGCCAGTGCGGCCAAGAGATGCTCGACGGTTTGGACACGTACTTCTCCGAGCTCCAAGATGGTGCGTCGCTCAGCTCGACGAGCAAACTTCACCAATGCAGGAATCTGGACCGCCGGCTCCAAATCGGTACGAACAAACACCCGACCGGTACCGGGCTCAGCGGGAAGCAAGCGCAAGCGGCAGTGTTCACCGGTGAGAAGTCCGGCGCCTTCCAGTTCGATGACCGCCGCCACCGTTCGCTGGGACACCATTGACTGCGGGTTGGATGAAGAGGACGCGTTCATGAGGAATGCCCAGGTTTTGACCGTGCCAGCCTATTGATGAGGGCGACCGATCGCAAGAATTGTCGGTGCGGGCGGGCGGGAGATCCAGACCAGACCTCACCGGCTGGAACGTCCGAGATAACGCAGGAATCCATCCCAATGGTGGCACCTTGGTGCACGGTCACGTGATCTTTCACGATGGCCGCACCTGCCAGAACCACGTCATCCTCCAGAACCGACGAACCGGCGACGCCAGACATGCCGCTCATGCGAACTCGATCACCCACTGTGGCGTTGTGTCCCACTTGGCACAAGTTGTCGATTTTGACGTCGTGGCCGATGGAGGTGTTCGTCAACAGACCACGGTCTACACAGGACTGCACTCCGAGTTCAAATCGATCGCCGATGCAAACCGCCCCCAAGTGAGGCAGACGGTGAGCTGGTCGTCCGGGGGCATAATCAAAGCCAAAGCCTTCCCCCCCCACCACGGCGTGTTCGTGCAAAGTCCCGTCTTGACCAAGCTCACAATCGCGACCCAAAACGGCGTGGTGTCGCAAGTGGGTTCGTGCACCAATTTTGGCCCGAGCGCCCACTTGTGATCCAGATTCAAGAATGACCCCATCACCCAAGCAGGCCCCGGGGCCAACATGAACAAATGGGCCAATACGAACATCGTGGCCCACGCTTGCACTGGGATCGACGACGGCCGAAGGATGAATACCTTGGGCAGGAACATCTTCCTTCGGCGCAAAAATTTCGAGGGTCCGCCGGAGTGGTGCGTCATCCACAAGAATCAAAGTCTTGTCTTGAGCATCACCGTAGGCCTCGAGGTCCTGCGTCCGAAGCACCACGGTTCCCGCGGCCGAGGCCTTGGCCACTGCAAGCCAAGCGGTTCCAGATGCCGCAACCACATCTCCCGAAGCCGCATGCTCAGGCGCGGCGGGCCCCACAATCGTTCGAGAAGGATCACCAATGACCTCAGCATTTAGGCATGTGGCGAGTTCCTGAGCAGTGGAGGGAAGGCTCAGAGCTCGTTCATCCGGCTGGTCACGATGGCGGTCACGTCGGCCACAGGTTCGGCGTGCAATACCGATTGGTCCAAAATCGCACTACGAACGATATTGGGATCGAGAGACTCAGGAACAGTGAATGGCGTCCGAGGCAACACCACGGTCCAGCCGCGCTCGGCGGACAAAGATGCCATGGACTTCTGCGCCAAGCCGTGCAACTGCTCGAGAATCCGTGCGTTCTCTGAATTGATGCGAAGCTCCATGGTGCGCTGCATGGCCCGGAACGCGTTGGCTTTTTCCAGCAGTTGATCTTCAAGTCGCATCCGTTCGGGCGAATCTGGGGTCAAGATGCCCGACTGCAAATCATTTTGGATGGTGGTGATTTCATCCTTCAACGTCTCGGCTTCGGATTGCATCCGCTGGGCCAGCTCAACCAAGCGAGCCTCCTCTTGACTCCAAGCATCTGAAGCTTCGATGGCAGCCACCACATCCACCACCACGACTGGGCCTTCGGCACTTCTCGAAAAACCAAGAAGCAAGCCAGCCAAGCCGCATCCGAACATCAACATCATGGTGCGTGATTGACTCATGTCACTCTCCTTGAGATCCGGCGGCCCAGCTTCGGTTCATCTGGTCCAAAATGATTGCGGTCGCGTCAACCGGTTGCCCGGCATACAGAATGCGGCGGTCGCGCATGAATTGTTTGTATTGAGCCTCAAGGGGAGCTTCCCGGGAGGGGAAGAATTCGGCTGAGGAATCATCGGCCACGACCACATCCCAGCCGCGGGCCTCGGAAATTTTGCGAACCTCCTCACGCAGTTCCGCGAAGACCGACTGCCAAAGCTTGACCCGCTCGCGTTCCAAAATGTCGTTCCAATAGGCCATCTTGGCTTCATACTGAAACTCAAGATCCTTGAACGCCACAATTGCCTCACGCTGGGCGGCGGAACCTTCGGCCGTTTGCATGACCTGTTCCGCATCGGACAACCGGGATTTCCACGCATCGCCTTCGGCTTGAATTTCTGCAGCACGAGCCTGCAACTTTCGTTCGGCATCTGCCCGCTGCTCAAGACCACCAATGACTTCCTCAATATCCACCACGGCAACAATCACCGCAGAAGCGGAGCTGGCGGTGGTGCCGTCGGCCATATCGGCCCCGATCCAACCCACCAGCACTGCCAATGGGAACCAACTTGCGACTCGCATACACGGTCTCCAACAAGATCACACGGATCTTGGCTTTCAAGTGGTACAGGATACCCCGTCGAGGGACCTTGGCTCAGAAAGGCAGTTCCGCTCGAAAAGACAGCACTTGGGTTTGGTCCAAATCCTCTTGAATGAGCGGCCAAGCCAGATCGATGGCCATGGGGACTGGCCCTAGGAAAGGCAGGTAGAAGCGGCCACCGATACCAGCTGCCACACGCCAAGACTCGACACCAGGTTCCGTGAGAACCGTTCCCGAATCAACAAACACTGCGAGGGCGAAATTCTCGCCGACCAGTGGGTGCTCGTATTGCAAGCCCGCAAAAGCCAAGAACGAACCGCCAATCGGATCGGAACTGGGTTCTCCGTCGCTGGCCCGCACAGACTTGGGGCTGATGGTGCGATTCTCAAAGCCGCGCAGTGAATTCCCCCCCAGGTAATAGCGCTCCCACAGCGGAACTCGAGGCACACTGTCAAAAATACTGCCCAAGCGAGCGTTCCAACGAAGTACCCGGTTTCGTCCTTGGTCGTCGGTGCCCAACAAGAAGAATTGGGTCCATTCCAGATCTGCTTTCCACCAACTGAAATCTCCGCCCAAGAATCCAACTTGTTCCAAAGAGAGTTCGACGCTTCCGCCAGCAGTAGGCCGGAAGAAGCTGCTCAACGTCGTGCGACGAAGTTGTAGACCAACTCCATTCACAGTGGAACGGTCACCATCCAAGAAATAATCAACGGGTACCGAGTCATTCGACGGATCAATCTCGGCCGCATCGCTTCGCAGATTGAATGAAGCATTCCAGTTGTTGCCGAACCTCCGATCCACACCCACGGTGGCCCGGCGGGAGGATTCAATCTGTCGGATGTACTGACGCTCCTGCCACGTCAAGTTGGTTCGGAATCCCCACTCGGTGTCAAAGACCCGCGGCTCTTCAAAATTCAGGCTGTAGCGAAACAACTCGGTGCCCGGCTGAATGGTCAACTGGAAGTTCTGACCACCACCGCGGAAGCCTTCTCGAAGACCATCGATACCCCAGGACTCGGGAGGACGAGTGGCATCAAAGTTGGATTGGCTGTACCGGAACTCACCGTAGATTCCACTGTCCGAACCAACCGCGCCCCCAAAAGAAATCACCCCCGTGTTGCGCTCCCGAACAAAAACGAGCAAGTCCCGGACGCCGGGCTGATCTGGCTTCGGGGGTTCGATTTGGACGCGAACCTCACTGAAATGCTGAAGATTGTCGAGTCGACGTTTAGCTTCTTGGATTCCGGTCTTGTCAAAAGGACGTCCGGGACGCAAGTCCAGTTCACGTCGGATCACTTTGTCACGCGTGACCACATTGCCACGAATGTTGATTTGCCCCACCGTGGAGAGCGATCCCTCAGAGATCTTCAACTGCAAATCAATATTGGCTCCCGGCCCGGGGCGGACGGGTCGATCCACAATACGAACATCCAGATGGCCCAGGGCGTGGTACCCAGATTCCACCCGAACGATGGCGGCATCAATGCTCGCTTGTTCCCAAGGTCTGCCAAGTTGGAGACCCAACAATGATTTGATCTGAGCGGCATCCATCACCGCCTTTTCACCTTCAGTGATCTCGATACGCACATCGCCCAACTGGTAGCGGACACCTTCGAGAACATAGAACGTGACGATGGCTTCGCGGTCGTCAGGGCTTCGGGTGACGGACCAATCCACTCGGGCATCACGCCAGCCTCGACCACGGTAAAAGTCACGGATCGCTTTGGCGTCTTCGTCCAGTTTGGATTCGTCAAGCGTGCCCGATTCCAACAGCAAGATGGCGGGTTGCACCTCGACCAGTTGTTGGAGACGGTCGCCCTTCATGGAAGCGTTGCCGAGGAATCGAACCGATCGCACTTTGGCCCGAGGACCTTCGCTGACCAACAGAGTCAGATTTTCAGGTCGGTCCCCACTGGTGAATTCCACTCGGGATTCCAAATACCCTTCGCCGCGCATCCAGAGCTCCACATCGCGGGCCGCACGTTCGAGGAGCGCTTCATCTCGTATGGAACCCAACAAGCGTGGGACACGGTTCAAAATCTCTTCAGAACCGAGACGCCGGTTGCCCTGAACCTCGACTGAACGAATGATGGGCGCGAGAACCACGCGGTACACCAAATCGACCGCCCCATCGGGACGCTCGGTGACTTTGGCCATCACTTCCGAAAATCGACCCAACTCCGTCAGGCGTCGGATATCCGCCCGGACGATGGCGGCATCCAGAGGAGAGCCCGCCAGACTCCGCAGGTTGTTGAGGGCAAATCGGGTGTCCGATTCTGTCCCTCCCAGCACGCGAACTGTCCCCACCGGCCGACCGGCCAAGGTAACCATCAGATCCTCGGCTCCCGCAAAAGAGGAGCAGAGCAGCAAAATCAGGATGCGGGACGCAACCGACATGTGGGGGGAGGATACCCCCCATGCCGGATCAACCGAGCCACAAGGAGGCAATCATCCCCAAGGCAAAGAGAACCAAGGCCATGGTGCCCAAAGCCTTGTCGTGAGTCGGCTGAGGGGCAACGCGAGCCACCGGTTGAGAACGGCACTGGCGGAGGCTGGTTTTTGGCAATTGGAACTGTGGCATCTACATTCTCCAAAGTCCACATCGACCAGGAATGGAGGGCAAACGAGCCGCAAACTGAACCAGAGCCTCGGTGGGTTCAGGTCATTCCGGCAACTCCGACAATCCGGCATGGCTACCCTGTGGGCATGTCCGAGAATGCTTTGAATCGCACCCCGCTCTATGCCCGGCACGTCCAACAAGGCGCGAAACTCGTCCCGTTTGCCGGGTGGGAAATGCCTCTTCACTTTGGGTCCATCCTTGAGGAGCACCACGCCACGCGAACCTCTGGATCTATTTTTGATGTCAGTCATATGGGGCGGCTCTCCATCACCGGCCCCTCCGCCGAAAACCTCTTGGAGCGCGTGGTGACCCGAAAAATAGCGGGCATGAAAGATGGGCAAGCTCGGTACGGATTGGCTTGCCAAGAAGACGGGGGCACCATCGATGACCTCATCGTGAACCGTATGGGGCCAGAAGACTTTTTGGTCGTGTGCAACGGGGCCAATAGAGAGGCCGTGGTGAAACATCTGCGGGGCCACAACAAACACGGGGCAGGAATTTCAGACGACACCATGGGCTCCACCATGGTTGCGGTGCAAGGTCCCACCGCGGTGCAACGAATGACGGCCCGATGGCCGCATTTGGCAGAAATGAAGCGATACCGCTGCGGACTGATCGAACACGGTGAGCACGTGCTTTTTGTCGCCCGGACGGGCTACACAGGAGAAGATGGTTTCGAAATCATCGCACCCAGCACCGCCACCGAATCCATCATCGAGGTGCTCGACGATCTGAACGAACACAACGTGGTGGATGCTGGTCTTGGGGCGCGAGACAGTTTGCGATTGGAAGCCGCCATGCCGTTGTACGGCCACGAACTCTCCGAGACCAAGGACCCCATTTCGGCAGGACTCCGATTCGCCGTCACGCTTGAGAAAGATGCTCCAGGATTTGTGGGCCAGAAAGCACTGCGGCAGAAGGCCGAACAAGGCGTACCCACCACATTGGTTGGGCTCAACATCGACGCACCCCGTGCCGCTCGACAAAGCGCCGTGGTGAAGCATCAAGACGAGGTGCTTGGTCACGTCACGAGTGGTGTGGTCTCACCCACCCTGCAACAGTCGATTGCCATGGCCATGGTGGACACCACGTGGAGCAGCGAAGGCACCAAACTGCAAGTGGAGATTGGACGAAGTGTGGCAGAGTCCACCGTCGTGCCCATGCCATTTTACAAACGACCCTAAGGGCTTTCGGCCAAATCAACCCTGGCGGATTTTGCGGCGCTCTTCAAACCAACGGACGGGATGCCCGGATTCGATGGCGCTGCGGATGCGACCCAATGCTTCCGACTCCAACTGGCGGACGCGTTCACGCGTCAGACCAATTCGAGCACCGATCTCTTTCAGGGTCAAGGGTTGTTCACCCTGGAGTCCGAATCGAAGACGCAAAATGCTGGCATCTCGCTCGTCGATGACGTCCAAGAGTTCCATCACCACGCTGTAAATCTCTCGGTTGCCGGTTTGCTCTTCTGGAGCCGCCTGACTGGCGTCCGCAAAGGTCTCTGAGAAACCACGCTGTTCATCGTCGTTTGCGGTTGAAATGGTGCTTGCGGATTGGGTGTCCATCGCTTGCCGCACCACGGCATATTTTCGTGGGGGCACTGAAAGCGATTTGGCCATTTCCGCATCGGTGGGCGGACGTCCATTCTTTTGCTCAAAATAACGAGCCAGTTCTTTTGCTCGAGCAATCAATTCAACCATGTAGGCCGGGATATGCACCGGCTGGCGTGCGTGGAGCAACGTGCGCTTGATGGCTTGCTTGATCCACCAAGAAGCGTAGGTCGAAAAACGAGCACCTTGCGCAGGATCAAAGCCCTCTGCCGCGCGAATCAACCCGACATTTCCCTCTTCGATCAGGTCAGACAACGTCATGCCACGGTTGTTGTAGTTCTTGCTGATGGCCACCACGAGGCGAAGGTTGGCTCGGATCAACCGATCTTTGGCTTCATGGCAACCATCGTTGATGATGGACCATCCCAGCTCTCGCTCCTCGAGCGGTGTCAAAAGATTGGTGCGACCAATCTCCTGCAGGTAATGCTCGAGTTCTCCATGGCTTCTGGACATGCTGGCCCTCGCAGGATCGTTTGATCCTTGATCACATTCGGCGAACTCCACGAAACGGT
>CALDQF010000097.1 GCA_937911845.1 uncultured Phycisphaera sp.
CGTCTTGAATTGTCTGACTTGCAACGGCTCGGGGCGATCGAGTCGGTCTCACGAATCACTCGAGATACGACTTTGCTGCAGCGTGGTTTTCAAGTCTTGGTCGGCAAGAGTGTGACCCAAGCCGCCCGAGGATTTGGTGCGTTCGCGGCGGCGTTGGTGTTGGAATGGCGGCTCACGTTGTTCGCCGTGGTGGTCGCGCCGCCTTTGGCCTTTGTTTTGCGAAAGGTTGGGAAGCGAGTTCGCCGCAGCAGTGGTCGCTCGCTCGAAGCCGCACAAAAATTGGGCCGCGTGGCCACTGAATCCTTGCAGGGACTGCGTGCCATTAAGGTGGCGCAAGCGGAAGCATGGGTTGGGAACCGATTCGAAGTTGAAAATGATGATTTGCGTCGACATGACCGCAAAGTGGCGTTGATCACCGCGTTGGCTAGCCCCATCACCGAAACCTTGGCGATCTTTGCCCTGTTGGGCATTTGTTTGCTTTCAGTTCGGCAGGTGCTTGATGGCAGTTTGAGTTTGGACCGCTTCCTTCTGGTTTTGGCCGCCTTGGGCGCTGCCGGTGGTTCTTTTCGACCTTTGGCGGGCCTGCATGCCCAAGTCCAAGCGGCCAAGCCACCTGCTGATCGACTGTCCAACCTGCTGGCGCTTCCGGTCGAGACCGGTGGTGCGGAAGAACTAGCGCGTCATGTTCAATCCATTGAGTTCAGCAACATCACGTTGACCTACCCTGATCGAGACGTCCCAGCGCTTGATGGCATCTCCTTACGCATTCCATTTGGTCAAACGGTCGCCATCATTGGCCCCAATGGCTGTGGCAAAACCACCTTGGTCAGTTTGCTTCCGGGTTTGGTTCGACCTGATCGAGGACTGGTGCACATCGACGGGGTCGACATCAACACCGTGCAGGTTGCGTCATTGCGGCATCAGATGGCCATGGTGACCCAAGACGCCATGATGCTCCGGGGAACCATTGCGGAAAATGTTGACTTTGGTTGTGGGGCCTCCTTGGATCAGATCAATACGGCTATTCAAATTGCCGAGGCCGATTTTGTGCACTCGTTACCCGATGGCCTAGACACGATGGTCTCCGAGGGTGGGACCTCGCTTTCGGGTGGTCAACGTCAGCGTCTGGCGATCGCCCGGGCCGTTCTTCGTCATCCAGCCATCTTGATTCTTGATGAGGCCACCAGCCAAATTGACTCAGAGAGCGAAGCCGAGATCGGTCGCACCATGCAGGCCTTCGGCAAGGATCGCACGGTGTTGGTGGTGGCGCATCGCCCAGCCACGATTTTGGCGGCCGACGAGGTCGTGGTGATGGATCAAGGCCGGATCATTGATCAAGGCACCAATGCCGAGCTGCAATCTCGATGCAGCCTTTATCGTGCTTTGGTAGGTCAATCCGACTGATCTGCCCTGGTAAAAAGGTTATTCTTCAGTCATGAATTGGGGCACGATCATTTTTGTCTTGGTCGCCGTGGCGCAGGGTTATGCGAAGTGGCGAAAAAAACAAGCGGATGAAGCCAAACGAGCACAAGCAACCGCACCCAAGAGAAACGTCGTGCGTCAGGCTGAATGGCGAAAAATACAAGCCGATCAGTCGGGTCCGTCCGTCCCAACGGCAGACGAAGCCACGCCAGAGCCCAACGCCGGCTCTCCGTGGATGCCCGGGGACCGTGATCCCGAACGGGGGGGTGAGCGACTCTTGGCCCAAGCGAGGAACAGCCAACCTACTGCTGAAGTTGGTGGTTCATTGGGGGTTGATGTTCCGCCGGAGCCCGTGATCGGGGGCACTTCCGCCGCCCAAGGGCAAACCAAGTCCACCCGCGAACCAAATGTGGATCTCATTTTGAAGGGCTTCGGCCTCGATGCTGGTGATACCACCATCAGTTCGAACGCCCGTATTGAGGATTTGGAAGAAGAACTCAACTCGCTGCGGCAGCGTCAAAGCACATTGTTGCGGAACTGGAAAAAACTCCGGGATGAGCGCGATGCGTTGGCCATGCGATTGGAAGGGGAGGGCCCCGCCCCAGTCCCTGCTGGAGGTCAAGTGACGGTGCAGGGTCTGTTGGATCGGCTGAAGTCCCCTTCCGGGGCCCGCGACGCCTTTGTGGTCGCCGAAATCTTGGGGGCGCCGGTGGGCAGCAAGCATTCTGGCGCCCAATCTCTCCACAATTGACGAAGATCGTCGCCAATTGGACGAAGATCGCGTATCTTTTACCTTCCTGAGGTTTGCTCAGGACCGGAGAAGCGTCCATGCTGGATATTCGAAAGCTGAAAGAATTGATTCGGTTGATGGTCGAAAACGAGTTGACTGAGATCGACCTGAAAGACGAGAAAGAGACCGTCAGTCTTCGCCGGGAAGGTTCCCAACCCCCCGTGGTCCAGGTGTCCCCGGCTCCAGCCGCCCCTGCTCCTGTCGCGGCTCCTGCGGCCGAACCAGCACCTTCTGCACCTTTGGCACCAGCGGCTCCCGCTCCCGCCAACGAGCCCTCCCCGGCCGACACGTCCAACCTGGAACAAATCACCAGCCCCATGGTGGGCACGTTCTACTCGGCGGCCAAGCCAGAATCCCCAGCGTTTGCCAACGTGGGTGACACGGTCACGGCGGACACCACCATTTGCATCGTTGAGGCGATGAAGATTTTCAATGAAATCAAAGCCGAGCAGTCCGGGGTTATCGAGAAGGTCCTGGTCAGCAACGGCGACTCGGTTGAGTTTGGACAAGCTTTGTTCTTGGTGCGGCCGGCCTGATCCATGTTTGAACGCATTTTAATTGCCAATCGGGGAGAGATTGCTCTCCGCATCATTCGCGCTGCTCGAGAGCTCGGCTGTGAAACCGTCTGTGTTTATTCTGAAGCCGACAAAGATGGTCCTTGGCTTGAGGCCGCGGATCACGCCGTTTGCATCGGTCCCGGGCCAGCCAAAGATTCGTATTTGCGTATTGACCGCATCATTGCGGCCGCCGAAGTGTCGAAAGCCGATGCGATTCATCCGGGCTATGGGTTCTTGGCCGAGCGAGCTGATTTTGCAGAGGTTTGCCGCGACTGTGAGATTTCCTTCATTGGCCCTTCACCAGAAGCAATGGGCCTCTTGGGCGACAAAATCAGCGCGAAGAAACTGGCCCGCGAAGTGGGCACACCTATTTTTCCAGGGACTGAAGACGCGGTTGAGGATGTGGATGAGGCCGTGGCGGTGGCCCAAGAAATCGGTTTCCCCGTCATTGTGAAAGCCGCGGCCGGTGGTGGTGGACGTGGCATGCGGATCGTGCGTGAAGCCTCCGAGCTTCGCGGTGCGATCGAATCGGCATCCAGTGAAGCTTTGGCCGCTTTTGGTTCAGGCGCGGTGTACGTGGAGAAGTTCCTCGAGAAGGCACGGCACGTGGAGGTCCAATGCTTGGGCGATTCCCATGGCAACGCTATTCACCTGTTTGATCGGGATTGCTCCAGCCAGCGCCGACACCAAAAGTTGATTGAAGAAGCGCCTGCTCCGGCGGTTGATCCGGTGAAGCGTTTGGAAACCGCGGAGGCCGCCGCCCGATTGCTTCGTGAAGCGGGTTACTGCGGTGCGGCTACGGTTGAATTCTTGATGGACGCCAATGGCGACTACTCCATGCTTGAGGTCAACACCCGCGTGCAGGTTGAGCACTGTGTCACAGAAATGATCACAGGAATCGACATCGTGCAGGCTTCGATTCGTGTGGCCGCTGGTGAGCCTTTGGGCATCGATCAATCCGAGGTCAAGCTCAACGGTCACTCCATCGAATGTCGTATCAATGCGGAAGATCCTGACCGTGATTTCATGCCCCAGGCTGGTGAAGTCAAGACGTTTGTCGCGCCGGGGGGGCTTGGGGTTCGCATGGATTCTCACGTCCGTTCGGGCTACCGCATTCCGCCTTTCTACGACTCCATGATTGGCAAGTTGATCGTGCACGCGCCTTCACGCGACGAGGCCATCACCCGCATGCGGGGCGCCTTGTCCGATCTGCGCATCGGTCCTGGGAAATCAACGGCACCCCTGCACTCCAAACTGTTGGATCGTTCTGAGTTCCGCAACGTAGAGATGGACATCCACTGGGTGGAACGCATGCTCAAGGAGGATTAACTCCTTGCTCAACTCCCGCCGTTTTTGGTGGTGTAGTTGCTGCTTTCCCGGGTGATGGTGATGTCGTGGGGATGGCTTTCCACCAAGCTGGCTCCGGTGATCCGGACAAATCTGGCGTTGTTGCGAAGCTCATCGATCGTGCCGCATCCGCAATAGCCCATTGTGGAACGCAAGCCGCCAACAAACTGATACACCAGATCCGAGAGCGAGCCGCGATAGGGCACTGCGCCTTCGACCCCCTCGGGTACGAACTTGCGTGATTCGCGTTCGCCTTGGGCATATCGGTCGGCGCTGCCGGCGGCCATGGCCCCTTCGGAGCCCATGCCGCGATAGGTCTTGAAGCGTCTTCCTCCTCGGAGAATGACCTCTCCTGGTGATTCGTCGAGTCCCGCAAACATGGACCCCAGCATGACGCTGCTTGCTCCGGCGGCAATCGCTTTGCTGATGTCCCCGGATTGTCGAATGCCACCATCAGCGATGACCGGGACCCCTGCAGGTTCGGCAACCGAGACGGCTTCCGAAACCGCCGTGAGTTGAGGGACGCCAACGCCTGTGACCACTCGGGTGGTGCAGATGGATCCGGGCCCAATGCCCACTTTGACGGCATCAGCACCAGCATCGATCAGAGCCTTGGCGCCATCGGCGGTCCCGACGTTGCCGGCGATTACCTCGATGTCAAACTTGGACTTCACTTCGCGCACGGTGTCCAAAACATTCCGCGAGTGTCCGTGGGCGGTGTCGACAATCAGCACGTCCACTTCGGCTTCGACCAACGCGGCGACCCGTTCGTACTGGTGCACACCAACGGCGGCTCCGACCCGAAGACGTCCCCGGTCATCCCGGCAGGCCATCGGATGGGAACGCACCTTTTCAATGTCACGCATGGTGATCAGCCCGGCGAGGTGGCCCGATTGGTCCACCAGAAGAAGTTTTTCGACCCGGGCGTTGTTCAACAAGGCTTCGGCTTCCTCGAGGGTGGTCTCAGCCGGTGCCGTGACCAGATTTTCTCGAGTCATCACTTCCTGGATTCGAGCTTCGCTTCCCGAGGCCCATTTCATGTCCCGGCTGGTCAAGATGCCCACCAGGCGGCCTCGTGAGGTGCCGTCTTCAGTGATGGGGAAGCCAGAAACATGGTGGGTGGCCATCAAAGCTCGGGTTCGCTCCAGCCCATCATCAGGCCGCAACGTGACGGGATCGGAGATCACCCCATTCTGGCTTCGTTTGACCGTTCGAACGGCTGTGGCCTGGGATTCGACGTCTAAATTCTTGTGAACGATGCCGATTCCGCCCTCTTGGGCCAAGGCGATGGCGAGGGGGGCCTCCGTCACGGTGTCCATGGGGGCGGACAGCAGTGGAATCCCAATGCGAATCCCCCTGGTGAGGCGGGTTTCGGTGCATGCAGCATCAGGCGTGATGTTTGAGGCAGCAGGAACGAGGAGCAGATCGTCGAAGGTGACACCTTCGCCCAGAATTTTGTCTTCCAATGAGGCCATAGTTCATTGTGGCGTTTTGACCCCGAATCGTCAACCGAAGCACCCCCGAACCGCGTTCTTGATTCGTTGATTGGGGCGTATCCGCTATTCTGGGCGACTCGACTCGGCGGCTTGGCCGCGAACTTTGGAGGCATTGCTTTGGGACACGCCGCTGAATCTGGTTCAATTATGGCCAACCCGGTCCACCACGACGCGGGGACCGAGGCGGGGGAGGGGCTGAAAGCCTGGCGACTCTACCTGCGGACTTGTATTGAGAACGCCGCTTCCGACCTGCACATCAAATCAGATGCTCCACCGAAGATCAGGATCCGGGGTGAGCTTCGCAAGATGGCCGCGCCAAACTGCACCAAAGATTTGATGTTCCAAATTGCGAAGGACGTGCTCGATGAGTCGCAGTACGCGATGTTCTCGCAAAAGGGCCAGATCGACTTTGCCTACGACTACGAATCCACGAACTCCGACGATGATGTGGTTCGCCGGTTCCGGGTGAACTTGTTCATGGCCCGAGGCAAGCCGGCCATCGCGGCCCGTTTGATCACAAGCCAGATCATGGACTTCGAAAGTTTGAACCTCCCCGAAGTCTTGGGTGAAGTTTCCATGCGGGCTCAAGGGTTGATCTTGTTTGCCGGAGTGACCGGTTCTGGCAAGTCGACCTCTATTGCTTCGATGCTGCAGTACGTCAATCAGCGAAAGCGTTGCCACATCGTCACCATCGAAGACCCGATCGAATATTTGTTCCAAGACGACAAAGCCAATATCAACCAGCGTGAAGTTGGCATCGACTGCCTGTCCTTTAACGAAGCGCTGCGGGCCTTGGTGCGGGAAGACCCCGACATTGTGCTCGTTGGTGAAATGCGGGACTACGAAACATTTGAAGCTGCTATTCGAGCGGCTGAAACTGGCCACTTGGTCTTTGGAACCATCCACGCCTCCTCCGCGTGGCAGACGTTTGGTCGGATCTATGACCTTTTTCCCGAAGGTGAGCGGGAGCAGATTCGAAAACTGTTGTCGTACAACCTCCAGGCCATCATTTACCAGCGGCTGTTGCCCACGTTGAAGCCAGAAGTGGCACGGGCTCCTGCGCTTGAGATCCTGCTCAACACTCCGATCGTTCAAAAGTACATCCTCGAAGGCCGGGAAAAGGATCTTCTTGAGGTGATGAAGAACAGTACCGATGAAGGAATGCAGGACTTCACGACC
>CALDQF010000098.1 GCA_937911845.1 uncultured Phycisphaera sp.
TGATGAGCTCCACCCCCAAAAAGATGGCCAGCACAAAGAGGGTGAGGTTCAGAAGAAACAATGAAGGATCGATCATGGCAAAAGACCTTGCAGTCGAGTGTGTTGGTCTGGCACGTTCCCGTTGTGGCAGACCAGCACGCCGCCCATGTCTGGCATGTGAAGCGGGTCGCATTCGGGAGATCCAGTCAAGATGGGGTTGTCCTCGGACAAGTCGAGCGAGCCTTCTTTGGAGAGTGAACAGAGCAGCTCGGTAATGTTGTTGGCCAAGAACGCGCTGGCGGTTTTGGGGATTCGTCGGGCGAGGTGTTCCTCTCCCACGATCTTGACCCCGTTCGGCATCACCACCGTTTCACCCGGGACGGTCAGTTCGCAGTTCCCACCAATGTCGGCGTTGAGGTCCACAATGATGGTGTCGGGTTGGCACCGTTCCACCACTGGTGCAGAGAGGGTTTGTGGTGGCTTCTGGCCAAAGATGCGGGCGCTGGTGATGATCAAATCAGAACGCTCGGCTTCGCTGGCCACCGCCTCGTTCAGTTGGGCCAACACCTCTTCTGAAAGTGGTTTCGCGTACCCCGAAGCATCCTCGTGGTCCTCCATGCCGTCCACTCGAATGAAGCGGCCACCCACCGATTCGATCTGGGTCGCCGCCGACAGCCGCACATCGGAAGCGGAAACGGAGAACCCCATGCGGTTCGCGGTGGCAATGCCTTGCAGTCCTGCCACGCCGCTGCCCATCACCAACGCTTTGGCGGGGCGCACCGATCCGGCCGCGGTGGTCAGCATGGGAATGGCTTTGGGCAACATCGATGCGCCATGCACCACGGCTTGGTACCCATGCAATGCGTCTTGGCTGGAATTCACGTCCATGCCTTGGGCATTGGTAAGCCGACGCGGGATCAAGTCGAGCGAAAGCAAGGTGATGGTGTTGGTGCAGCAATCACGAACCCGCTGGGGGTGGCGGAAGGGGTCGGCCACGCACACCAAGACCGTGCCTGGGGGTACGGGATCTCTGGAAGGAAAGTGCAGACCCACAACGATGTTGCAGCCCAAAATTTCTTCTCGGGAAAGGACTTCCGCACCGGCTTCGTTGTAATCGGAATCTTGGTGCCCAGAGGACGATCCCGCACCAACCTCCACCGCCACCGTGAAGCCGGCGGCCTGAAGCTTCTTCAGTGACCGAGGGACCAGGCCAACTCTGGTTTCCAATCCGGGTTCTTTGAGAAGACCAATTCGCATGACGCATCCAATTCCGTGGGTGGAGGAACTATAGACGGGAGAGGCGGTTGTTTCTGCTTTGTTCCATTCTTGCAGGAATGGCCTCGGGATCATCGAGTCGGAGGGGGTCAAAATTGCGCGAGGAATGCGTCGGCCGCTTGCCGATGTGCGCTCAATTTTTCAGGATCCATTTTCTTACACATGGCGCACATCATCGACCATCGTGGGTTTTTGGCCAAGCTCTCTCGGTGGTCATCGATCCAACGCCAATACAGACCATCCCAAGTTTTGGTCCAAGGTCCATTGGAGTGGTTGCTCATTTTTTTGACATAGGCCGACCCGGAGAAGTAGGGCTTGGTGGTGATCAATCCGCCGTCGGCATTTTGACTCATCGCATAGACGTTGGGCACCATGACCCAGTCGTAGCTGTCGACAAACATTTCCATGAACCAACGGTAGATGTCCTCGGGATCAAATTCGCAGAGGAACATGAAACCACCCAGCACCATGAGTCGCTCGATGTGGTGGCAATACCCGGTGTCCAAAATGCGGTGGATCGTGTCGTCAATGGGATCGATGCCCGTGGTGCCGTCGTAAAAAGAGTCGGGAATCTTCCGGGTGTGCTCCCAGTGGTTGGTGGTGCGCATCTTCACCCCCAAGTCTTCGTAGGTAGCGCGCATGAATTCTCGCCAGCCCACAATTTGACGAACAAAGCCTTCCAGTGAGTTGAGAGGAACGTTGTTCTTCTCGGCGTAAGCCATGCTTTCTTCTACCACGAGCTCTGGCGTCAGCAAACCAATGTTGAGGGAAGGGGTGAGCACGCTGTGCCACAGCCAATTTTCATTCTTGACGATGGCATCTTCGTAGGGGCCAAACAGGTTGAACCGTTCGTCGAGGAACCGTTGCAGCCAGTCGTTGGCTTGCTCGCGGGTGGTGGGGTACCAGAGGTGGTTGAGGTTCCCGGGGGCCGCGGGATAGTGATCTTCCACGTGCTTCCGAGCGTCTTCTTCGATCTCACCGAAGCACACCGCGGGAAGCTCGGGAATCTCGGACAGCATGGCCTTGGGTACTTTTTTGCGGTTGTCCTCGTCGAAGCTCCACTGCCCGCCTGTCGGTTCATCGCCTTCCATCAACAGGTCAAGCCGTCGCCGCTGGAACTTGTAGTAATCCGCCATAAACCATCGCGACTTTTCTTCTCGGTAGGACGAATTTATGGCTGAGGTGTTCAGGAACATCGGAGCATCGTGCCAGTGCACGTCGAGGTTGTGCTGGGCGGCGTGTCGCTCCAGACGTCGCTTCAGGAGATAGTCGTGGGGGTCAAAGCACGACACGGCTTTTTGTCCACTCTTGGCGATGTCCTTGAGCACCAGTGCGGTCATGTCTTGACCGGGAAGGTG
>CALDQF010000099.1 GCA_937911845.1 uncultured Phycisphaera sp.
GTGTGATCAAGCTCCCCGGCGTCAATTCCTACTTTTGACCGCCGGTCTTCTTGCGGCGGGCTGTCAGTACAACAGTGGTCGGGGACCGATGGCCACCAGTGCTCCAACCGATCAGACCGATGACTTTGAGGCCGACGATTTCACGCCCCGTGATGAGATTGTCGGCAAAGGCTCAAGAGCCAATTTTTTGTATGGCCCCTTGGTTCTCAGGCAAACGTGGACAAAGACCACACCACGTTCCGGGGACGGTCTGAACTGGTTTGATGGAAGCCCTTCCGCAAAAGGCCGCACCAAGTCCGCGGTCCCCCCCAATCGAATTACGGTGCATCACGATGCGATGCGCTGGACTGGGGGACACAACTTTGCGAAATCTGTCGATCGATTACGGACCATTCGAAAAGGGCATCTAAGTAGGGGATGGAACGATATCGGCTACCACTTTGCCATTGATGGGCGAGGGCGGATTTGGCAGTGTCGGCCACTGCAATTTCAGGGCGCCCACGTCAAGGGCGAGAATCCTCGAAATCTAGGCATCTTGATGATGGGCAATTTTGAAGAGCAGAAGCCAACACGCAATCAGGTCAACGCACTCGATGACGCGTTGAAGAGATTTTGCGCGTTCTACAAAGTTCCCGGTCGTCGTATTTATGGACACAGAGAATTGGGTCAAACCGCATGCCCAGGAAAAAATCTGTTCCCTGAAGTTCAACGCATCCGCAACAAGATTTCTTAAGTCCAAGTGAAGCCGCGAATTGTCCTAGCCCACGACTGGCTGGTCGCGCCGCGGGGCGGTGAACAAGTCCTTGCGCGATTGGCTGAAATTTTTCAACCCGACAGCGTCGTCACCCTCGTAGATTCCGGGTTGTCACTGGACGCTGGTCTGGACAAGTTGCCTCGGACAACCTCATGGCTGCAGCACATTTCTGGCGCCTCGGGTCGGCTTCGCCGCTTCCTGACACCCTTGATGCCACTGGCAGTCCGCACCACGTCCGTCCCGGAATGTGATCTTTTGGTGAGCTCAAGTTCCGCTTTTGTAGCTGGATTGCGGGCACCCAAAGGCGCCAAGCATGTGTGCTACTGCCACGCCCCAATCCGGTGGGCTCGCGAAGGCCGCAAGGCCTACCGGTCTGGTCCCGGAGGATTGATTCGAGGTTTGATGCTGGATGTCGCCGCCCCGTGGTTCCGTTGGTTTGATCAACGGGCCGGCCAGCAACCAGATCTGGTTCTCGCGAACAGTCGCCATACGGCCAAACGTATCCAAACCGCTTGGGGCCGAGATTCGACCGTGGTCTATCCCCCGGTGCGAACCCATTTTTTTACACCCGATGCTTCGCCACGCGAAGACTTCCTGTTGTGGGTCGGGGCGATCGAACCGGCCAAACGACTCGATCGGGTGATGGCTTTGGCCGAGCGACACCGGAGACGTTTGGTTGTGGTTGGGGAAGGCTCACAAAGTGCACGCTTGCGAAGAATGGCGGGGGAGTACACGACCTTCCTGGGTCGGG
>CALDQF010000100.1 GCA_937911845.1 uncultured Phycisphaera sp.
GTGCTGTTGTTGCAATCTTCGGAAGTGCCGTTGGCAATGTCTTCGTCGTCGCTGACGCCGTTGCCGTTGCAGTCGGTGCCGTTGGTGATCAAGACATCCAGACTGAGATTGCCAACCGCCCCGTTGTAGCCGCCAACGCGGACGTAGTAGGTTCCAGCTTCGAGCGAGACGTTCAATTCGGAGGCGAAAATCACGCAACCTTGGCTTGCATCATCATCGCCGGAATCACCATCACAGAACAAAATCGTGCCGCTGGGTGAGTGAATAGATAAATCGGTGTCGTAGTCGGAATCACATGTGGTCATGCTGACGGTTGAGGATTCCGAGACGGTGAAGACATACCAGATGTCCGGCCCCTGACCGGTAAAGAGGTTGCCTTCGCAAACCCACGTGTCTTCTTGACCCGCGCACTCGGTGTTTCCGATGGTCGTTCCGGTGAAAATTTCGATCGCATCTTCTTGGAGATCGTTGGGCACACCTGCACCTGGCTCACAGACGTCGGGGATTTGATTGGAATCACAATCTGCCGCCCCTTGAGCGAGTTCATCGCAGTCTGTGATGCCGTCATCATCACAGTCGGGCAACTCTTCACAGGCGTCCAAGATGCCATTGTCGTTGCAGTCGTTGGCGGGATCTGCTTCACACTCATCAGGCAAGCCGTTGATGTTGCAGTCCTCGGAGGTGCCGTTGGCAATGTCTTCGGCATCGTCGATGCCATTTGCATTGCAATCCACGGTGTCGCCGAAAGTGATGGATGCCGATCCGATCCATGTGTCATTGCCGCCGCCGGAAAAGCCGTGTCGGACGGTCAGCACGTACTGGCCATCTTCGAGACCAAACGAACCGTTGACATCAAAAGTGTGGAGGTATTGATCTGGTGCAGTTGAGTTCCATGAACCTGGGAAGTCACCGCCGTCGGGGCACCCAAAGCCAAGATCACGTCCGCCCAGCTCCAAGCAGGTGCCGGATGGTGAGGTCAAGATGAGCTGGAGATCCCCCGCTTGAGTGCCCGCGCCGCCGTTCACAAAGAAGCTGTCCACGGTGATCGTGTTGGGTACTCCAGTTGCACTAAAGGGATAGTCAAAAGAGTCTCCACCGGAGCCAGTGATATCGAACGGGATCAGTTGGGCCGAAGCCAAAGAGGCAACACTGGTCGCGGCCGCCATGGCGAGTTTTGAAAATTTCATGTTCATCTCCAGATCTGCAAAGCACAACGCCAACTGACGCATGCCCTCAACACACAGGATACGCCCAAATCAGTACTTTTCGATCAGGTTTTGGGCGATTCTGTCCCGAAGAAGGACCGATAGTTGTTCAAATGACGCTGCCGGCTTCAAAATCTATTTCTGGGTGGCAAGGCGCACTGATCGCCGCTGTGAGTGTCCTGGGGCTTTGGATGCTGTTCTCGTGGCTCGGGTTTGCCGCACCCCGAGGATCAACTTTCGATGAGCAGTTCATGATGCCAGTGGTGGAGCAGCTCGCTGACCGCTGGCCAGCCCTTTCAGTTTTTTGGGATTTTGAAGACACCAAGGGACCCGCCTTTCTTGTCCCCGCTGCCATCCTCTTCGATGCGGGAATTGGTCTGAACGGCCTTCGGTTCATCAACCTGTTGGTGGCTGTCTGTTCCGCCGGCCTGTTGGGCATGCTTGTGAAGAAAAATTGGCACACTGCAGCCTTGGCTGGTGTGCTTCTGGCGGTCTTGCCGTACCACACCGTCCTGAGTCACTTGTTCATGAGCGAGCCTTCTTTTGTACTGGGCAGCATCATCCTCGGACTCCTTGCAACCACCGGACCCAAAGGAGAACCTGGAGTTTTGCGCCCGCTGGCCTTCAGTCTAGGTTTGACGATTCTTCTGCACCATCGAGCGCACGCTGTTGTTCCTGCTGCGGCCGCCGTGCTGGTTGCGTTTCAACGTGATGGATCACCGGCTTGGCGCTACGGTCTCGCCGCGTTTGCTGCCTGCATGTTGCGGTTGCCCCTGTACTTTGAATGGGGCGGATTGGTCAGTCCAGAATATTCCAGTCGGTACGGGCTTGGTTTTTCACCCGAAGCTGTGGTGTATTTGCTTGGTGCCCTCGCCCCATTGGTGTGGTTTGGCATCCCTCTTGGATGGTCCAAACAGCCAAGACTGCTGGTTTGGGTTGGACTCCTTGCGATTGTGATTGCTGTGGTGGCGGGTCCCGACCTCTCAAGCACGGATGGTGGCGTCCGCCCCGATGGGACATTCCCACTTCGGTTCCAAGGCTTGTTTGCGGCAGCCCTTCTGAAATTACCAATCAACACTCAAGCACTTGCTCTACCACTTGTTGTTGGCGTCGGGGCAATGGGGCTCACTGGCCTGTATCTCCAACTGCCCAAAGTTGGACTCGACGAACAAGATGGGTTTTCACGATACGGTTGGTATCTGCTCGCTTTCGGATGCTTGCTGTACGCCGCCACGCGGGGCGCGGTCTATGACCGCTATCTGCTGTGCTTCGGGTGTGGCCTCCCCATCCTGCTGGTGCGTCACGCGCCCGGCTGGGCGGTCGCCGTACAAGGTTGCTTCTGGATGGTGCTGACCTTGTGGTCCGCCAGCAATTGGCTTCTCCCGAACTCTTAAGCCAATCGGCCGCCCTGCAGAAGACAACTTCCCACCCCCCATCCCGAATCGAGGCTGGAAGCGACAGAACTTCTTGCGTACAAAAAAAGCCCCCCGACTGGGTCGGGGGGCTGAAGTTGCAAAATCAATTGGACGAAGGCTTGCTTACGGGCATGGTCCGAAGGCAGACAGCAGGCCCACCAAGTCACTGAACTCGACGGTACCAGATCCATCAACATCTTCAGGACATCCGGTACACGAGCTGCCCCAAGCCGAAAGCAAGGACACGAGATCAGAGAAATCGACACTGCCATTGGCATCGACGTCACCCGGGCACGATGGTCCGTCATCGATGCACTCGGTGGCCAAGAGGCGTACACCATCGACGGCGGCTTCAACAACCGAGCCTTCCCCAGTGTCTTGGGCAATAAATCGAATGCGGAAATTGGTGCTGTTTGGCACGTAAGTGCTCACCAAGAACTCTTTCTGGTACCAGCCACCATCCGCTTCGGCCACTGGGCCAACCACTTCGAGGCCAACCCAACTCAGTCCACCATCACCCGACACTTGGACCAGCATGGTGTCTTGGTTGGGTGAAGCACCCGCCACGTTGTTAAACCAGCGGGAATAAGAGATCACCGACCCAGGTGCGGATGCGTCCAGAGTTGGGGAAGTCAAAATAGTCTGACCATCGTCGACATCACTGTTGCAGTTGCTTGCGCTGGAGTTGTCGGTCAGGAAGCAGATACCTGAACCATCGGCGTCGCTCGGGGGGTCGCCACGGTCACAACCAACCGGTACGCCACGATCCCACTGCCCGTCTACAGCAGCACCACTCACGGTCCAGCCGGTGTCGGTTTGGAAATCATCTTCAAACGCAATGGTCTCACCGGTGGCACCGATCCCAGAGAATCGTGCGTTCGGAGTAGGCACTGACGTCTGACCACCCGGCCAGTAGAAAACATCTCCCGTAGTGGCTTCCGCGGAGAAGTAGTAGCCAACCGCCTCGTCGCATTCGATGTCAGAGAACGACAAGAGATACTGGCTGTTTGCCACTTGTGGCATGGCAATGGTTTCCACGGTGCCATTGGAGCGGGCGATGTAAAGGGTGCCGGTATTGGGAACGGGCTGTAAGGAGAGTCCAGAGACGTTCATCGCAAAGTCAACCCCATCAAACGGGCTGATGACCGAAGGCGTTCCGTTGGGAAATCCGAAGTCCAGGCCCGAGAGCTCAGGAGCATCAAACCCGTGCACGGCGAACCCGGCCGCGATTTCAAAGTAGTTCGGTGAACCATTGTTGAGATTGCCGTCGTTGTCGTCGAGTGTGAGAATATCGATCAAGATGTCCTGCTGAATGGAACCACCGGAGTGCAGTGGAATCATGTTCACATACAAATCGCCCATATAAAAATTGGCTTCGTCTGGCGTCATACCACTGTCTTCGAATGCCGCAACACAGTCCCAGACACAACCGGAGATCAGTTGTCCGCACGAGTGAATTGCCGAACCGCAAGAAGAACAACCCGAAGAGTCAAAGGTGCAGGTGTTGTCGGCGTTCCGGATGCCGCTATTGCAGTCGTTGGTAAAGAAGAAATTATTGCTATAGTAAAAGTTGTGTTAAATGAGTTCCAAGCAGTTCCAGTCCATAGCAAGCCTCTTTCTTTTACCCATTCAACACTAAATGCCTCTATATAATGTTTTAAAGTAAAGCTATGATCAACTCCCCACATTTCAACAAATCCACCAAACATAATCATTACGTAGATTATAAATGTCATCAGTGCCCACGGGAGTACAGTTGAATATATTACCCATTTTGTTTTATTTGGAAGTTC
>CALDQF010000101.1 GCA_937911845.1 uncultured Phycisphaera sp.
TGGCCCAATCATGGGGGTCGCTTCAAGAATTAAATTCTGTTTTTCTTCCGGAATAAAATCGCTGGTTGCATTTTTTGGATCACGGGCCATTGCGTTGGCTGCAACACCAACCTCCTCCATCGCACCAGGCTGCACAAGAACAAGATTGTGGTCGGTCGCATCTGGATTCAGAAAAACAAGCTTGACGGGCTGACCCGGACGGACACTGAATTGCTTGTTTGTAAAAAGCATTCGCTCCGGTTCACATGAAATTCGTACTTCAACAGTCTCTGGACGCCTGTCGAATTCTTTGTCTTTCCCCTTTGCCTTGGGCTCCTGAATTTCAAGAGACCGTCGAGCTCGATTCAGAAGAGCCGGAACGATACTATCTTGATCATTTTGCCAATGTTGTTGGAGTGGTTGTGACTCAAGTGCACTGACTGCCGCATAGGCGAGATGTCCGCCGATCGGCTGACGAAAAATACTCAGTACAGTCTCTAGTGCTTCTCGCGTACCGATCCAACTTGCCGCAATGGCCGCCTCCATCCGCACAAGACCAGAGGAGTCAGTCGCAGCGTTCAAAAGAATCTCATGCCGATCTGGTAGGGAGTTGTGCCAATATCGTAGCTGCCGAATTGCAGCAGCTCGTGCATGATGATTGGTATCTGAAGCCAACTCAACAAGCAGTTCTGGCTTGACCACACCAAGTGTTGAAAGACATGCCATTCCCTCTGCAAGAGAGCGGGCTCTTTCAGGATCATCATCTCTATGACTCTCAATCCAGTCGTTCACTGCTTGAGTAGCCAGTGTGTGGTCACGATGGGCAAGTTCTCGCGTGGCGAGATACCGCACTCGGAACTCTCTGTGGCCTAGAAGTTCTACTAGTTTTTTCTCTGATAGTTTTGAGAGTTGTGGTGCTTCTGACACCTTGCCTTGTTTTGCTGTCACTCGCCAGATACGGCCTGACTCACGATCACGACGGGAATCTCTCAACGAGTATTGCGCATGTCCCTTCACAGGGTTGTACCAATCAACAACAAAGAGATCCCCACATGGACCAAAATGAAGATCGACCGGAATGAAGCTGAGGTTTGTTGAAAAAATCAGATCACTTATGTATTGCTCGTTAAAGCCAAAGTCATTTTCAATCCATCGATGAATTTCAATTCGGTTCGTTGGCTTGTACCGTGCTTTGATAAACCCACCTTGGAGTTCTTCTGGAAATCCAGGACTATCAACAAATGCCTGACCACAGGTGCCTGAATAGGCCTGCAAGCCCT
>CALDQF010000102.1 GCA_937911845.1 uncultured Phycisphaera sp.
CCGCTTCAGAAGCGCAATTTGGTGAAGAGTTCTGTGGCTTGGCAATCGATGACGACAACCAAGACGAGTTGACGGATGAACGTATCGAAGCTTGGGTGGCCAAAGTGAAACAAGCACTCGGCTTGTGAAATGACAACTGACCGCAGCGTTTACCCTTGGTTACGCATGAAATCGGCAACATGGGCGAAGCGTGCGTCCAAAAACGACCGAAGGTCCCCCTGAACTCCCAGTTGATCCATGGCGAACCCCATGCAACCAAGCCATTGGTCGCGCTCGGATTCCCCTATCACAAAAGGCATGTGCCGCATGCGTAGGCGGGGGTGTCCATGCTTCTGCACGTACAACTGGGGGCCGCCGAGCCACCCGCATAGGAATTCAAAGAGTTTTTGCCGGCTCTCGGTTAGGTCTTTGGGATGCATCTTGCGGATTGGCGCTGCCGCCGGGTCTTGGTCCATGCGATCATAGAAGATGTCGGTGAGGGCTCGGACGCGGTCTTCGCCACCCAGTGCTTCAAAGGGTGTTTGATCCAGTGGGTTTTCGGGAGCCGGTTGCACGCTCAGTCGCCTTGTTCAAGCACGGACAGGAATGCTTTTTGGGGAATGTTGACCGACCCCACATTTTTCATGCGCTTCTTGCCCTCTTTTTGCTTTTCAAGCAACTTGCGTTTCCGAGTGATGTCGCCGCCGTAGCACTTGGCGGTCACGTTCTTTCGCATGGATTTGATGGTTTCACGGGCAATGATCTTTCCACCAATGGCCGCTTGCAGCGGGATTTCAAACTGGTGCCGATCGATTTCTTTCTTGAGCTTGCTCAAGATGGCCCGGGTGCGGTATTCAGCGCCGTCGCGGTGGCAAATCAAGCTGAGGGCTTCGACCTCTTCGCCGTTCACCAAGATTTGCACCTTGGACAACTTATCGATCCGGTATTCCACCAACTCGTAATCCATGGTGCCGTAGCCGTGGGTCACGCTTTTCAACTTGTCGTAGAAGTCGAAGATGATTTCGGCCAGTGGCATTTCGTAGTGGAGGATGGAGCGTTCCTCCGAAAGAATTTTCTGGTCACGGAAGATGCCACGGCGGGTGTCGCACAGTTTGATCAGATCGCCAATCGATTCGTTGGGGCAGATGATTTCGAGTTTGACGATGGGCTCCCGGATGGCCTCCACGGCGTTGGCGTCCGGAAGGTCGGCAGGGTTATGGATCTCCAGTTGGCTGCCGTCTTTGAGGTCGACTTGGTACGTCACGGTGGGGGCGGTCTGAACAATCTCGATTTTGCCTTCGCGTTCCAAGCGTTCTTGCACGATGTCCATGTGCAACATGCCCAAGAAGCCGCAGCGGAACCCAAAACCAAGGGCTTCCGAGTGCTGCATTTCAAAGGTGAAGGATGAGTCGTTCAGGCTGAGCTTTTCGATGGCCTCTCGAAGAGACTCAAAGTCGTTGCGGCCGCCTTCGGTGGTGGCCGGGTAAAAGTCGCAGAAGACCATTTGCTTGGGTTCTTCGTATCCGGGCAGGGCTTCGGGGGCTGGGTTGGATTCCAAAGTGATGGTGTCACCGATACGAACGTCACCCAAGGTCTTGATTTGGGCAACGACATATCCCACGTCCGAGTGGTGCATTTCCTTCACCTTGACTGGGAAGGGGGTGTTGCGTCCCAGTTCGGTGACCGTGAAGCTGCGACCGGTGCCCATCATGCGAATCTTGTCTCCAACCTTGAGCGATCCGTCGAAGAGCCGGGTGTACACCACCACGCCCCGGTAGTCGTCGTATACCGCATCAAAGATGAGGCCGCGGGTGTTCTGTACTTTCTCCACCCTGGGATCGGGGAGTCGTTCGCAGATGGCATTCAGAAGTTCGGGAATGCCCACACCACTCTTGGCCGAGACCAAAATGCAGTCTTCGGCGGGCAGCCCGAACACATTCTCGATCTCCATGGCCACTCGATCCGGATCGGCGGCAGGGAGATCTATCTTGTTGATGACGGGAATGAGTTCAAGATCTTGTTCGACTGCGAGGTACGCGTTGGCTACGGTTTGGGCCTGGATCCCTTGGGTGGAGTCGACGACCAGCAGCGCGCCTTCACACGCCGTCAGCGCTCGGGACACCTCATAGGTGAAGTCCACGTGACCTGGAGTGTCAATGAAGTTCAACGTGTACGGCACGTCATCCTTCATGTACTGGACGCTGACAGCCGCGGCCTTGATGGTGATGCCGCGTTCACGCTCTAGATCCATCGAATCGAGCATCTGGGCTTTGGCTTCGCGGGCAGAGACCGCGCGGGTGGCCTGCAGCAACCGATCAGCCAGAGTGCTCTTGCCGTGATCAATGTGGGCGACGATGGAAAAGTTGCGAACAGGCACAGTCCATCCATTCTAGGTTCGCCGGCCCGATTCGCCTCAGCTTCGCCGCCAGAATCCGGGAGTGAGCAGGGCAATCAGGCCCATGATTTCCAGACGGCCCATGGCCATCAAAACGACCATGCCTGATTTCGAGATCGATCCGAAGCCCGAATAGTTCCCGGTGGGCCCAACTTCGCCCAATCCAGGTCCAATATTCGTCAATGTGCACAGTACGGCGGTCGAGCAGGTCTGAAAATCGCTGTGATCCGTTCCATGCTCTGCGGTTTGCATCACAATCGTCCCTAAACCCAGCAGCAGGATGTACATCAACAAGAAAGCCAGAACGGCTTGGCGTTGGTTGGGTGAGGGACGACGGTGCCCCAAGCGAATGGTGTCCACCCGGTTGGGCCGAATGACGCGGTGCACCTCGGACACCAGCAGTTGCACGGCAAAGACGATGCGGTTGACTTTGATGCCGCCGGCGGTGGAGCCGCCGCAGCCGCCAATGGCCGCCAGCCCGAAAATCAAAGCCACGGTCAAGTAGGGCCACGCTGAGTAGTCCGAGAGACAGAATCCCGTACCAGTCTGCATGGCCACGGTTACGAACGTTCCATGTCGAAGGGCAGCAAAGAATCCGGTGTGTTCGGTCCCGGCGGTGTCTTGCCAGACCGTAAGTGAGAGCGCCAAAACCAAGGCAGTGAGCACACTGCAGGTAATCTTGAGCCCCAGAAATGTCTTGGTTTCCAAGTCCCGCAGGACATCCAGCCGGCCCCGAAGGAGCTGACCCAGAAGGGTGAAGTTCAATCCCACCATGATCATGATCAGGATGGTCCACCATTCGATGAATGGGGTTCCAAAGGCGGCAATGGATTCATCTTTGGTGCTAAACCCACCTGTGGCCACCACGCTGAAGGCGTGGTTTACGGCATCGAAGGGCCCCATGCCTCCCAGCAGATAGCCCCCAAGCGCTCCGGCGGTGATCATGAGATACAAGGCGGTCAATTTTTTGGCGGCCTCACCGGCAGTCGGCCGGAGCCCGCGTTCGGAAATATCAGGTCCTGGAGTTTCCACTTGGAACAAGCGCTGCCGCGCAGCGCCAACACTGGGAAGAATGACCAAGAACACCACGACGATGCCGATCCCACCGATCCAATGCGTCAACGACCGCCACAGAAGCAACGGGCGCGGAACGGTGTCGAGGTCAGGAATAATGGTCGCCCCGGTG
>CALDQF010000103.1 GCA_937911845.1 uncultured Phycisphaera sp.
GTCGCTTGCATCGCCAGACGTTGGCCTTGGGCGACCTCCATTTTGGGACCGGTCATCGGTCGGTGTTCGCCGTACACCCACTTCGCAAAGAAATCATCAAGCCACCCTTTCTCCTTGTGGGGAAGGTGGCCCTCAAAGGCCGATTGAATGTCGGACCAGTTCATGGTTTCACCTTGGTGTTTGGCGAACAAATGACGGAGCACCGACCATATGGGATGCGATTGATGGTCGGGGTACACCTTGCCGTCGGCCAAAAGATCTTCGAGCATGATGAAGACAAAGCATCCCTTTTCGTATCCCACAAATCGACCGGTCTTGCCGTTGCCAAATTCGCAAAGGGGGCCATCGTCCAGACTGGGATCCAGTGAAACCCGATTGATGATCGCCCTTCGGTACTGCTGGGCATCGAACGATTCGGGCACCAAGGCCCGGCGCCCGTAATTGGTGCAGTAGCTGGTGATGGCTTCGCACCAATTGCCCGATTTCCGGGGCACAAACACCCCGTTGCCCCACCAGTTGTGGACCAACTCGTGGTCCAAGTAGCCTGGTTTCAGAGACCTTGGTGCCATGCCCACCACCCGCGGACCAAGAGTGGTGAATCCGGGAAAGGCAAATCCCGACGAGAAGAAGTTTTCAACCACCGTAAACCGCCGGTATGGGTAAGCACCCAAGAGGGGGACGTACATCTGCAAGTATTCTTCGGCGGCGTCAAGGTAGTAATTCGATTTGTCGGCGTTGCGTTCGGAAGTTTGCACCACCACTTCCACCGGGCCAGACCTGGTGTCGACGATTCGTCCTTGGGCGACATGGCGGTTGCCCACCAGGGTGATGCCAGCGACTGGAAATGGCGTGTTCCATGAGCCGCAGGGTTGATCGATGGGGTGGTTGTCTTGAGGGTTGCCCGAAGCCACGAAATACCACCCCGATAGCGGTGCCACTCGTACCGAGATTGGATGCGCTAAAGATGATTCGTCCTCAGCCAGGATTTGGGGATGCCAGCGGCTTCCCCCCGCAAGGAAAACCCCCTCTTCCCCAACATGAGCCCGAACGGTCCGGTTGTGTATTTCTCCGGGAAGTTCACCCGCCTGAATATCTTCTTGGCAGCGCAGTTCCCAAGAAACATTGATTCGGTCTCCGGGTGCATAGTTCCGGATCATTTTCGATTGGTCTCGATCCTCTGCGGTCCCGTTGATCTGAAAGTTCGTGATGCGGGCGGTGGGACGAAGGTCAATTTTGAACCTCGACTTCTCTTGAATCAGAATCTCAGCGCTCGCGGTAAGACGAGCATTCGACGGATCCATTTGGACTTCGATGTGCTGGGATCCAATGTGAACGGTGGAAGTCAAAATGATGATTGGAGCGATCATTGCACTGATTTTCTAGGTTGAGCGGTTAGGAATTGATGGGCTTCACGGGACAAACTCATGCTCCACTGGGCGGGAGGGATTGTGTGATTTCAACTGGAGCTTCGGTGCTCAAGATTCGGCCAAGGCTTTGTTCAATTGCCCCATCATGGTCTTGGCGTCACCGAACAGCATCATGGTCTTGTCCATATAGAACACGTCGTTGTCGACCCCGGCGTAGCCAACCCCGAGCGACCGTTTGACCACCACCACGTGCTGAGCTTGATCGACGTTGATGATGGGCATGCCGGCGAGTGGCCCGATCTTTTCGCGGGCGCCGGGATTGCAGGTGTCATTCGCGCCGATCACCAGGGCCACGTCGCATTCGGGGAATTCGGGGTTGATGTCATCCATCTCGATCATCTGTTCGTACGGCACATTGGCTTCGGCCAAGAGCACGTTCATGTGTCCGGGCATGCGACCCGCGACGGGATGGATGGCATATTTCACTTCGGTGTCGTACTTCTGGGCCAGCAGCTCGGCGAATTCTTTCACCACATGCTGTGACTGCGAGACCGCCATGCCGTAGCCGGGCACGATGATGACCGACGCGGCATTTTTCATGATGAAGGCAGCGTCTTCGGCAC
>CALDQF010000104.1 GCA_937911845.1 uncultured Phycisphaera sp.
GTGGAGTGACATCAAGAAGCAGTACGTCTTTGACATCGCCGCCCAAGACACCGCCTTGGATGGCGGCCCCAACCGCCACCACTTCATCAGGGTTAATGGACTTGTCGAGTTCAGCTTTGCCGAACACTTCCTTGGCCACCTCTTGGACTTGAGGAATCCGAGTAGAGCCCCCCACCATGACCACTTCGTCCACACTCGAACCGTCAAGTTTGGCATCTGCCAATGCTTGACGGCAAGGTCCGGCAAGCCTTTCAAACAAGCTGGCGGCCAGTTGCTCGAACTTGGCCCGGCTGATGGACTGCTGCAAGTGCAACGGACCTCGATCGGGAGTGGCGGTGATGAACGGCAAGTTCACCGAGGTTTCCGACATGGTGGAAAGCTCATGCTTGGCCTTTTCCGCGGCCTCTTTCAAACGTTGCAGGGCCATTGGGTCTTGGCGGAGGTCAATGGACGACTCTTTCTTGAACTCATCTGCGATGTGATCGATCAAGACTTGATCAAAATCATCACCACCCAGGTGACCATCACCGTTGGAAGCCAGCACTTCGAAGACACCGTCGCCGACGTCGAGAATGGAGACGTCGAAGGTTCCGCCGCCCAAGTCGAAAACCGCAATTCGGGCGTTGGTCTTTTTGTCGAGTCCGTAGGCCAACGCAGCAGCAGTTGGCTCGTTGATGATGCGTTCGACTTTCAATCCGGCAATTTCTCCGGCATCCTTGGTGGCCTGGCGCTGAGAGTCATTGAAATAGGCCGGCACCGTGATTACAGCACGGTCTACTTTTTCACCCAAGTAATCTTCAGCGGTCTTCTTGAGTTCACTCAAGACCATCGCGCTCACTTCTTGGGGGGTGTAATCCTTGTCCCGAACATGCACACTGACAGACTCAGTGGCGGCACCTTTCACTTCATACGGCACCTGCTTCTCTTCGCCAGTGACCTCTTCCGCTCGACGGCCCATGAAGCGCTTGATGGAGAAGACGGTGTGCTTGGGGTTGGTGACTTGCTGGTGCCGTGCCGCCTGACCAATCAACCGTTCCCCTTTTTCTGTGAAACCAACCACCGAAGGGGTCGTGCGGTTGCCGCTCGCGTTAATGATGACCTTGGGCTGGTCACCTTCCATGACGGATACCACAGAGTTGGTTGTACCGAGGTCAATACCAATGATCTTTGACATTCGTGGGGTCTCCTTGGGGTCTGCAGATCATGAATGCAACCCCCGTGCCAGAGTCTGAAGGCCCTTTTGGGGGCAGAAGACCGCCGGGAACCGAAGTATGACCACAAAACGTGCCAATCCGGCAGACTGGAGTCCTCCCACGGGGCTCCGTACGATGAACCCATGGCCGGAATCGCCGCTGGACGCCCCCCACTGCAGATTGGCTCCTTTCAGCCGCCCACCCGGGTCTTTCTGGCTCCGATGGCTGGTTTTACGGATCTTCCTTTCCGTCGTCTGGTCCGCGAGTGCGGGGGTTGCGGATTGGCCACAACCGACCTGCTGAACTGCCGCTCGGTTCTTGCAGGTCACCCCACCGCCCTCCGATTGGCCGAAACCAACGACGCGGACAGCCCGGTGGGCATGCAGCTTTATGGGAATGACACCGATCCTTTGCCAGAAGCCGCCGATTGGGCGGTCAACTGTGGCATCGATGTCCTGGATATCAACATGGGCTGTCCCATCGACAAAGTGTGCAAAAAGAATGGGGGCTCCCTGTTGCTTTGCGATCCTGAACGAACGGTGCGTCTGGTCGAGCGGATCCTCGCCGCGGTTCGCGGCCGGGTTCCGGTGACGGCAAAATTGCGTCTGGGATGGGACGACGATCAACTCACTGGCCCCAGATTGGCCCAAATGCTGGAATCAGTAGGCATTGCTGCGATCGCCATCCATGGCCGAACCACAGAAATGAAATTTCGAGGTCATGTTCGATTGGAAGGCATTGGCCGGGTGGTGGAAGCTGTTCGGAATATTCCGGTGCTCGGCAATGGCGACATCGAGTCTCCCCAAGATGCTGAACAGATGATGCGTACAACTGGATGTGATGGCGTCATGCTGGCTCGCGCGGCCACACGTCAGCCGTGGCTGTTGTCACGGATCCACCAACTTTTGGAACACGGGGAGGACCCCGGGGAACTGGACCACCATGGCATGTTGAGGGTCATTCGCCGCCACGTGGAGTTGTGCCGGGAACACTGCGAAGAACGCCGTTCGCTCCATGTGCTACGCAGCCGAATCTCTCGGTACGCCCGAAGTCTTGGGCATGTCAAGCCGCTGAAAGAAGCATTCCGGCTCGCCGAACACACCGACGAAATGATCGTGGCCATCAACGAGTGGCTGGAGCGATCGGCACC
>CALDQF010000105.1 GCA_937911845.1 uncultured Phycisphaera sp.
CCATTCCACATCAGCATTGGCGGGAACCTCAAACACCCAGCCGTGATCTCGTTGGGTGGAGTTGTCATCAACATCAATCCACTCTTCGCAAGAGAGCCAAGTACCCCACGGGGTTGCACCTCCGGCACAATTGTGCGCCGTACCAGCCAACGCCAACCGGTGGGACACCAGTGTTCGCTTTTTGGTGTCGTAGACCACAGACGTGACTCCACCAAGGAATGGATCTTCGCCGAGATCCCATCCTTTGCCTTCGAGGCGTGAAGCCGGTGCGCTTTCGTGAAAGGGCGACCAGCCCTTGGGAGACCGAACCTGCTCGTGGTTGCGCATCAGAATAACTTCATCACCAGAACCGGGGAAGGCTGCCATTCCATCGTGCTGGCCAGGGACGCGAAACCCGTCCGTCATTTGCTCGCCGCGGCGAGAAATGATCGTGTAGTCAAAACCTTCGGGAAGGTCGAATTGTCCCTTGGGGTCGGAGGCCAAACCGGGGCCGGGCCAACCGGGCGGGTTCCCAGCATGAACGAACCGGTGCAGCCCACCAAAAGCCGCAGCGAAGGTGGCAGTCTGGACAAACGAACGTCGATCAAGAGATGCCATGTGTTTATCTTAGGCGTCAGCGGATCTCAGTTGACCCCTTGTATGCAGTTTGGGTTCAAACCGCCAATTCAGCCAGAATGGATCGTAAATGCGTCGAGGGGTCGCCACCACGCAGGGCCGATCGACGCAAGGCGCACGCCCCCGCGCACGCCCTAAGATTGGCGTTTCGACGATCGGGGTCATCGTCATCATCCAGTCCGGCGGCTTGGGCCATGGCACGGGGATCGTCTGGGGCCCCGGGTCCTGCATCGGTTGAGAGCACCACCACAACGGCCAAGGTTCCGAATCGACCGCGCTTCAATCCAGGCCGGGGTTCCAAATCTACGGGCCAGACCGCGCGGACAAAGAGACCAGCCGCATCAACCGCGTGGGCAAGATCTGTCCAAGACGAAGAAGCATTCTGAGCGAACATCAAGACAATCCGACCTCCAGCCCGCATGCGAGCCCGAAGATTTTGAAACGCTTCCTGGAGGCCAGCGGCGAAATCTCCTGATTCCAGAGACTCGCCCGGTATAGCGTCGGGAAGAAAATCGCGGTGCCAGACCGAAAAGAAAGACGACAGTTCGTCGTAGTGGACGGCGTCGTCATACGGCGGATCGGTGATGCAAAGATCAAAGGCTGGACCCGGCGACCTGGCATCCGCCATTGATGCTTCACCCGACCGACCACCGTGCCCTGGAATCTTCCGAACCACGGCGGACTTCAAAGCCGGCCAAGAACGAACGCCAAAATCAGACAGGGGATTGAGCGCGAGGTTGGCAAAGGTCTGTTCCGTCTTGGCGAGGTGTCGGTTCCACATACACAGTCTGGAATTCCAATTCAGCATCCGACCTAGTGCCAAAGCACCAACCAGACGTTCTTGCTCGTTTCTCGCTCGGGAACGGATGACTTCTTGAAATCGAACCAGTTGCAACAGTTGCCGCGGGGCAAAAAGATGATGCCAATGGGTCCAGCCTCGTTCCCGTGACAAACGACCGGTTTCCACCCCAGGAGGAATGGCCGACTCGGGAATCAAACCCGCGTCAAACCAACCCGTAAGCGAACGTTCGACAAAATGCGCCAACGCTTGATCCCGAAGAACGTCATCTTTTGTTGGCACAACCCAGATCCGATTCCCGTCTTCATGAACACGTATTGCCCAAGGTATTTCTTGCCACTCTTCCGGCTCCCCCACCACCTGTTCAGAATCCCAGGGACGAAGGCCATCGCCACGGAGTTGATCAAACCGAACCGGTTCGCCATCCACCAAGACCCGACCGTGCTTGACGGTTCCACCGGCGTGCGGATCATCGGTGGTGCAAAGTGCTCCGTCGATGATGGATAGCTTGGATCGGTGATCAACTCGACGCGAGGAGATGCAATCCACCCCGCGCAGTCGGCCGTGGTAGAGCGTCATGTCCATGAGTCGACCACCGGCATCGTGGGTAAAACCATCTGCATGCAAACGACGCTGGACTTCTTCGTAAGACGAAGTCAAAAAACCATGCAGACGCTGCCGTTGATCCTGAGACAACGCCCCCAACTGCAATGAAGCATTGGTCAAAAAGATCGACTGAGGCTGCAAATCCGAAGCAAGGAAATCCACCCCCAAAGACGCACAAGTCCAAGGCACCGCCCCGCCCCCCACAAAAGGGTCGAGCACACGGCCCAAAGGGTTGGCGGACAGATCGGTTTTGGCCAGATCTTCTTGTTCAAGAGCGATCATCCACCGACGCAAGACGGACTCTCGATCACCTTCATGAGGTGTGCAACCCAAGAGAATGGCCCGAATCAAACTGTGGGGCTTCCGCCCCCACCATTTTCCAAACGACGGCAGGGGCTGCGCTGCCGCAGAACGACGCTCTCTTGCCGCAAGCTCGGAGACCTTGGCTACCGGAAAGCACAAATCGATTCGACGGGTGTCCACGACGTGCGAAGCGTAAGATTCTTTTGATGTCTGCGCAGCGTCCCCACCAAATTCTTCGACCTGAGGACCCTGCCGGCGCTGCGGATGCCTTTTTGAACCAGATGAGAGCCCGAAGAAGTGTTCGGCAATTCTCTGAAGAACCCGTTCCTCAAGCATTGATCCGATCCCTGGTTGCCACCGCAGGAACAGCCCCCAGTGGTGCGAACAAACAACCTTGGCGATTCGTCGCGGTCCAAGACCATGCCCTGAAATCTCAAATTCGTGCTGCCGCCGAAGTGGAAGAGCGTGCGTTCTACAGGAGTCGGGCCAGTGAAGATTGGCTTCGCGACCTTGCCCATATTGGCACCAATGACCAAAAGCCATTTTTAGAAGAAGCCCCTTGGCTGATTGTGGTCCTCAAGAGGATGCGGGACGACCGGGATGACAGAGTTTCCGAGAAGGTGTACTACGTCAACGAATCCGTTGGCATCGCCACGGGTTTGTTGCTGGCCGCCGCCCAACAAGCCGGTCTCGCCACGCTCACCCACACCCCCAGCCCCATGGGGTTCTTAACCGACTGTCTGCAGGCGTCCAAACACGAACGACCTTTTGTGCTCATTCCGATTGGGTGGCCTCACCCAGACGCCACGGTCCCGAACCAATCTCGAAAGCCGCTGGATGACATCCTCACCATCCACTGAGCTTCCGTCTGACCTTGTCGAGAGCATCCGGGCTTCGCTCAGCCCTGATCAATTCGACGGCTGGCTGGCCGCCCTACCCAATGGGCCTGGCCGGGTCGCCAGAGCCCATGAAGTTGATGCCATTGCTGAACTCGAAGCCGAAGTTGGCGCTCTCCCCCCACTTCCTGAAAGCAATGCCACCAACATTCGGGCCATACCTTCCGAACGTCTGGAATCGGCCAAGGCCTGGGCCGGCTTTCAGGATGGGCGGGCGTGGATGCATACACCGGGAAGCGTCCGAGTCGCCCCCGCACTCGCGCCCCAGCCCGGGGATCGAGTGCTTGACCTCTGCGCGGCCCCGGGCAGCAAAGCAGGGCACTTGGCATGGTTCATGCAGAACCAGGGCGAACTGGTGGTCAATGAATTGAGCCGAAACCGCAGCCAACGCCTGCAGCGAAACCTCAAACTTATGAACATTCACGCCACCGTTCTGACCGGACCAGGAGAATCCTTGGGGAGACGGCTGGGCCCGACTTTCGATCGTGTTCTCGTGGACGTTCCGTGTTCAGGAACGGGTCGAGTTTGGCTGGGTGAACCTCGCACTTGGAGCGAATGGAGTGCTCGGGCCGTGAAGAGACTGGCCAAACTGCAACGGATGCTGCTTCATTCTGGAATCGCTGCTCTGAAACCTGGAGGCACGCTGGTGTATTCCACCTGTTCACTCCTCAAAGAAGAGAACGAAGCGGTCTTGGAGAAAATTCCCCACGATGTCACAGTCGAATGGACGCAGCGTTTCACACCCAAACCAGCAGAGCCTGTCATTGAGGAAGGTTTTTTCCTCGCTCGACTCCGACGCGGGTGATGTGACTCGCACGGCCCAAAAACCGCACAGCCAAGAGCAAGAACACCAATGACAATCCGGTGGCGACCGCCAGCTGCTCCTGTCGGTCGGGCCACACCGCCAACAACAAAAGGGTCAAAGAAAACAAGGCTCGTCCCAAGAGGCTCTGGAGACTCAGCATGGTGGCTTTGCGATCTTCACCAATCCGGGAAAGAAGAGCGGCCCGGTGAGGCGCGTTGGCCGCAGCTCGTGGCATGCTTCGACCCAGCGCCAAGGCAACCGCAACGACAGTCATGATTTGATGCTGCACCGCAAGCCACATCGAAGCGTTCAAGATCGTGACGAAGAGCGTGCTGAACAACAAAGTTCCAGAGAGTCCGAATCGGGCCCGCAACCAAGGACCTAGGCCGGCGGCCCAGGCCGCCAACAACATGGCAAGAGTCCAGTGCACCCCCGCGGTGAACCCAACGAGGGAATCCCCCGAAAGATCCTTCAGGGCGGGCTGCAAATATTCCCATGGAATATGCCAAAGTACGATCATGCCCGCCCACCACGCGACCAGTCGCCACACGGCCGCATCGCGCATGTCGTGCAAGCAACTCTTCAGTTGCTTCAAAGGTGCGGCGGCACGAACAGTCCTTGGTGGCTCGACCATTTTTAAAAGCAATAGAAACGCCGCCAAGGAAGAACCGGCAGTCAGGATGTACGCCAATCTGGGGTCCAACACCCAACACACGCCACCCAGACCTGCGGCCAACGCCGAAGCCAAGAAACCCAATCGGCTTGAACGGGCCTCCAACCGCTCATAGCGGTCCGCGGCCGAGGATTGCAAGGTGTCGTGCAAAAATGCCGCATCGGTTCCACTGGTGAAGGCAAAACCAGCCGCCAAGAACAACTGTGCCGTTGCCAGCAGAACAAAATCACCTTCACCTGACGCAGCAAACAACAACGCCGAGACCACATGGGCGGCTTTGGAAATCAACAGCGTGAGACGGCGACCAATGCGATCACTGAACCAACCACTGGGCACCTCCAACAGAACCACACCGGCGTAGTAGATGGCCTCAAGCTGAAGCACCTGAACCAAGGGCAAACGGGCCAAGAAGTACAGAAAGAAGATGGGGTACCAAAAGTGCAATCCCGTCATAAAACGGTAGGGCAACCACCAACGGAGGTTCTGGTGCACAGATGGTTCGGATCGACTGGACAACGTTCATTTATCGGCACTCATGAGAGTGGCCAGTTGGAGGAATTGAGATATTTAAGGCACAATGAAGGTGTGACGAAGGCTTCCAACCATAAATACAGAAAGAACCGAACTTTAAACCGGATGGCCGGGCTCCAAGCTCGAGCCGACGGTTGGGCCAACCGGATTCGAAGCACCTTCATCGACCAAGGGATCGACGTGCTCTTTTTGGAGGGATCTGTCCTTGCAGCCGAGGCATGGTGCGACCATGCACGGCTGTGGCGAGAATGCATTCGCGGCACCATGGCGGTTCCGAATCGAGAACTCCGATTCGTCGAACGACTGCTGGCCGATCAAGGCTACCGGTTTGGACCGCCGCCTCGTGATGTAGATCTGCTCTTGGCCACCAAACGCAGTGGAGGTCGCGTTTCGCACGCCCTGGTGGATCAAGGACAGCCGTTCCAACACGACCCACGCAGTGCGAGGGGGCAAATGGAGCGTGGCCAATTCCTCAAGGAAGCG
>CALDQF010000106.1 GCA_937911845.1 uncultured Phycisphaera sp.
GTATTTTCTAAAACAGAAGCCAACACAGCTTTCTCGGCGGCCATGAACCTGACCCAGATTCAGAATTGTTTTCTTCCAATCGCGCACCGTGCCCGCAAGGACGATCTCGAAGTCCGCAATGAGTACCCCGTCCTGACCCGTGATGAGCGGGGCCGGGTTATCCGAGGCCGCTTGGACCGGTTGGTGCTGCGCCGGGAGGGTGACGAGGTGGTCGAAGCATGGGTAATGGATCACAAGAGTGGTGCAACAAAATTGAACACGTCAGAACTTCAGGGCAGGGTGCAGCATTACACCCCCCAACTCGAGGCTTACGCCAATGTGGTCGAGGAGCGGTGGGGCTTGCCCCAATCAAAAGTGCATTGCGTCCTGCTTTTCTTCGAACGCGGCGAGGTCGTTGAACTCCCAAGGTCTGCCAAAAGTTCGTAAAAATTGGGAAAACGTGGAATACAAGGGGGTGACCATTCGTATCTCATTGGGCCAATCAATGGAGTGCTACACGTGCAGCAACGACCCACCATTTGGATGTTGACGATCGCCGGGTTTGGGTTGACTGGATGCGGTACCACCAACACCGCGCTTGACGCCACCAGTCTCTACACCCGGGGCCAGAATCAAAGTGCGCTTGAGGTGCTCTCTGAAGCCAAATCCAACACCAAAAATCAGCAGTGGGCCACACTGCAGGAAGTGACGGTGGCTCTGGACGCCAACCAGTTTGACCGCGCGGCCACTGCTGTCTCTTGGGTTGAATCACGCGATGAGGTGATTGACGAAAGAGCGCTGATTTCGGCTACCGAAGTCGAGGATGAACTGGGCTCCGCCCTCATTGACGAACGAACACGCGAGTGGGTGCCAAGCTTGGGTGAACGCGTGATGTACGAATACTCTGCCCTGATGATCGATCTGCTTCGGGGCGATGCCGACCAAGCTCGTGTCTCCAGCATTCGTATCGCCCGGTCTCAGAGTTTGCTTGAAGAACGACGGAGCATGCCTTCGACTCAGGCTCTTCGCAGCAAGCGAGAGGGCGCTGAAGAGATGGTCAGTCAGATTGATCGAGAGGCTTCGTACCAGCGTGCGATTGAGGTGTACGCAGGTGCCGCGGAAGATGCTCGGTGTGCTGCGGCCTCCCTTTTGGCCGGCTGGACCCGTCTTCAACTTGGTGATGCCGCTGCTCGCCCGCTTTTGGAAGAAGCGGCCGCCCTGGCTCCGGACCATGGTGTCGCCCACCGTCTGCTGGGAATGAAGCCCGAATCACTCTCACAAACTGTCTTGGTGCTTCAAGAAGACGGGTTGTGTCCCACGTTGCGTCCGTTCCGGTTCAACATTCACACATGGCAGACCGGTGTGGCTCGAGTGGCTTTGCCCATACCCGTACTCCGTGAGGCCCAAACAACTGGCCCCGTGGGCAGCGGTTCGGGCGAACTGCTGCAGACGGTGAGCAATGTGGACGCGTTGTATTTGGCCGAAGAGTTGATTCGGGCTCCAGCCCGGCTGCTTCGAACGGCGACTAGGTTGATCTCCCAAGAAGTTGCCACTCGGAGCGTGATGCGCGAAATGGACGATCAAGGTTCGCTGGCACGGGGTATGACCCGATTGAGTGCTTCGCTGCTTCGAACTGTTTTGGTCGACGCCGACGTCCGATCGTGGGATACGCGACCTTCGGTGATCCGGGCCGGTCTGGTCACAAAATCACCTGAGGGCACCATCGAACTTCAGCTGCCGGAAGGGTCCCAAACCTTGAAACTGGCACCGGGACCAAATTTTGTGAGAATTCGCACCCGATCGGGAATACCCACCGTGATCCAAACGTCTCCTTCCGGGCTCTTCGGGGCCCAACTTGAGCCAATGAACCCAGACCAAAAAGGAACAGACCCATGAATCTCAAAATGCCCCCTGTGTTGCTGGCCAGTTGCCTGATCTTGCTGAACGCCTGCTCAACCACCCGCACGGATGACCGATTGGTTTCGATGAATGAAGCCAAGACCCTGCAAGCTGATGAGTGGACCTCATTTGCCAATCAACTTCGGGACTCCATGTCACCTTCGGTCAATCGATTGGTCGGTCAAAACGACGACCAGCCCATCATCTTGACGTTGGGAAATTTTGTGAACAAAACGCCGCGTCGCGAGTTCAGCGACGCGCGGGATGTGATGTACAACGAAATTCGAAAGTCTCTGGTGAATACCGGATTGGTTCGTGTTTCGATGCTGGGTGCCGGGGGAAGCGATGATGTTGACACCGTCCTGGCCCAAATCAAAGAAGACACGCGGAATGACCCAGAGTTTTCAGGCGAAAGCAATGTGGACGCTCTCGGTCAGGCCAAGAAGCCCGAGTGGGTGCTCTTTGGTGAAATCGTTTCTATCGAATCTCGAGAAGGCCGCCGTACGCAATACGACTATGCGGTCAACCTGCGTCTTCTGAGTGTTCGAGATGGGGCGAGTGTTTGGGAAGATCAAATTGTCTTCACCAAGCAGTTCGAAAAAGGACTTTTTGGCGGGTGACTCTCACCTGTCATTGGCTCGACCGCCGCGTCCCCTGGACGCGGCGGTTTTTTTATGCTTTCGGCCATGCTTGCTTTGGCTTTGTCGTTATTGATTTCTTCTCCGCCCAATGTTGTCATCATCTTTTGTGATGATCTGGGGTACGGAGATCTCTCGTGTCAGGGGGAACAGCGCTGGCGTACGCCGCACCTTGACGCCATGGCCGCCGAGGGTATCCGCTTCACCGACTTTTGCGTATCGCAACCCGTGTGCTCAGCCTCTCGGGCATCCTTGTTGACTGGCTGCTACGCCAACCGACTCTCCATTCACGGCGCGTTGGGTCCTCATGCGAAGCACGGCCTCTCAAGTGCAGAGACCACACTCGCTGAAATCTGCAAAGCTCAGGGCTACGCCACCGCCATTCACGGAAAGTGGCATCTGGGCCATCTGCCACCTTTTTTGCCCACTCGACACGGGTTCGATGAATTCTCGGGTATTCCTTACTCGAATGACATGTGGCCGAGTCACCCTGAAGCCAGAAAGGGCACCTATCCACCGCTTCCTTTTTTTGAAAACGAAGCAGTGGTCCGCGTACAGCCTGATCAAAAATTGTTCACCACTGGATTCACCGATCGGATCATGTCGTTCATCCGTCAAAGTCATGCCGCCAACACCCCCTTTTTTGCGTACTTGGCCCACCCCATGCCCCACGTCCCACTGTTTGTTTCCAAATCCGGAGATGGGCAAAGTGGCGATGGTGTCTTGGGAGATGTGATTGCTGAAATTGATCGTGGCGTGGGTCAAATTTTGGCAACGTTGGAGGAGCTTGGTATTGATGAGGACACGTTGGTGATGTTCACCAGTGACAATGGGCCCTGGCTTTCTTATGGCGACCACGCCGGAACCACCGCAGGACTTCGAGAAGGGAAAGGCACCACTTTTGAAGGCGGTATTCGGGTGCCCTGTATCGTCCGGTGGCCTGGCACGATTCCTGCCGGACGAGTCAGCGGTGTGCACTGGATGACCATCGATGTTCTGCCCACTGTTGCGGCATTGATCGAAGCTCCTGTGCCCGACCATCCCATTGATGGGCGAGATGCCACTGCGATTCTGTTTGACGAAGAGAACGCGGTCTCTCCGAGAGCCACTTCCGCGTTTTACTACCACACAGGACATCTCGAAGCCGTGCGAAAAGGACGATGGAAACTTCACTTGCCGCATACCTACCGCACCATGCAGGGGCAGCCTCAAGGGGGAGGTGGAAGGCCCGGCCGGTATCGCTTGGATGCAAAAATTCAAGAGGCGTTGTTTGATCTTGAATCCGATCCCTACGAGCGTCAGGACGTCGCGAATGCCCACCCCGAAGTGGTGCGCGAACTTCAAGAGGTCGCAGAACACTGGCGAGCCCGACTTGGGGATGGGCTTACTGAGCGGGCGGGGTCCGAAGTTCGCCCCGCGGGCCAGATCGATCCGCCAGCCAACTAACAACACCAACAAAAATCCAAATCCCAGCCACGATGGCCCAAGCGCGTGTTGGTTCTGAAGGCAGTCGGTTGGCGGCCCAGTAGCCGGTGGTGGTGGAGAGGTTCTGCATCGCCATCAGCGCGGTAAAGCATGAGGCGGCAAGCGCTGGTGGAGCGACACGCATGGCGAGAGTGAAGCTCCCCACGGTCACTGCCCCCGCGGCAGCGGATTGCACCACGAGCGTGAGGCTGACGACGTCTTTGTCGTGGAAGAGTTCTGGGCTCAAGGGGAAGATCAACATCGTGCCGGCATGCAGACCGGCGGCCAGAATGCCAATTTTCCCAGGCCCATACCAGCTGACCAAGAAGCCCCCAGCCACGGCACCCACCAAACCAGCGATGACTCCTGGTCCACCGTTCAGGACGGCCCAACTGGTGGCGGTCCATCCATATTGTTCAATGAACAGGGTGTTGGCGAGTGGTGTTAAGAGCGCACCGGGAAGGCCAATCATCAAGCACAATGCAAGTGTCCACCAGAACGACCGCTTGTTGAGCAAATCGCCGAGGGTACTGATCCAGTGTGTGGTTGAGGACTGGGTCAATTGATCGGGTTTGGGTTCCCGAAGAAACAAAGGAACCGCTCCGATGGCTCCAACCACACCCGCCTGGGCAAGCGTGCCAACCGACCAGTCAAAATGTTGAATGAGCAAGGCCAAGCCCGCCCCTCCGAGGGCTGTACCTCCATATTTTGCACCGTACATGATGCCATTGGCTCGCCCCCGTTCACGTTCAGGCATGACGTCAACCGCCAATGCATCGGTAGCTACGTCCTGCAAGGCGGCAAAAATATTGTGAGCCAGCAGCCAAGCGGTGAGTTGATCAGGTGAGCCAAGACCTCCCTGAGACAGGCCCAACAACGTGACCACCATGCCCATCTGGGCAATCAGTATCCACGGTCGACGTCGCCCACCGGGAAGACGGATGCCATCCACCAATGGCCCTCCAACAAATTTGAAACTCCAAGGCAACACGACTGCCGCCAGCATCTGTCCGATGGTGCCCGTGTCCACGCCTTGTTCCGCCAGCAGCGCGGCGAGGGTGATGGTGGCGAATCCCCAAGGGACGCCTTGGGCGAGATACAAAGCCGCCACGACCAGAAGCCTGCGATTGACGCACGCAGGACCTTCGATTTCGTATCTCGGCAAATTCAGAGGGAAGCTCCCCACTGGGTGAAGATGGGGTCCAAGATTGCATTGTTTTGTTCTGGACCATCCGAAGCACTCTCAGTCGTAAACGGAATTGGCTTGGACCATTTGGACCACGCAAGGTTTTCGTCTCGGTATCTCACCCGCCAGAAGAACTGTTGGTTCGCGGGAAGCGCTTCGTCGAAAGTCGTTCGCGTGACATCAGCGTCTTTGACGGTGTCGACGCTGTACCACGTGGCTTCTTTGTCAGGTGAGCGCCACAGATTTCTGTACCGGCGCCAGGCCTCCTGAATCGGTTTCTGAAAGTCTTCGGTCCGACTTCCCGAGGCGACTTGCCATTGGCTTTCGTGGGCGAAGTTGCGACCGTCCCGGGCATCAGGATCTTCAAAGGGGCTTCCTTGGAACACTGCTCCCGAGGTAGGTACCGAGCCGCTGTCATCGTTGGGAGACAAACCCTTCGGTGCTTCTGGTGCCACCGGAAACCGCTTCAGGATGAAGAGGTCTGTTTCTTCGTTGTCTTTTTTGACAAACTCGTTTCCTCGGCTGAGGCGTCGCAGTGTCATGGTGGGATCATCTCCTGCGGTGGTCTCGACGTGGCAAAAGCCCCAGTCAGGAGTGGAGATTTCAAACTCTTCGTAATCCGCTTGGGGGTATTCCCACCAGTAATCAGGATTACCCATCCCGCTGGCCACGTTCACCATGCCGTGCATGTGATCGCGATGCTGTCCGCGGGAATACGAGTGGGTGTGCCCAAAGAAGTGTACAGATGGCTTCCCGGTATCCCGAGAAAAGTGAACCATCTTCTCAACCACTTCCGTAGAAAATGTTGTTTCGCCGGGGGTCCAAGACTCCGATCGGTGGGGATGGTGGAATTGCGCGAAGACGAAATCAATGTGTTCTGCTTTGGCGGCTGATTTCAGGACTCCATCAAGCCAGGTCAGTTGATCTTCAATCCGGTACCCATCGTTGGTATCGAGTCCAATGACACGGCAGTTGCCTTGGTCAGTCCAGTACCAGTGTTCTTCGTAACCTGGTGTCCCGTTGTCGGGCACGTCTACGTACTGGAAATAGAGGGGGTGGTTTTGTTCGTGATTTCCCGGGGCGGCATAGAAGGGAACGGATTGAAAGAGCGTTGCCCCTTGACCAAAGAAATCTCTTGTCCAGTGGGTGTGGTTGCCACCAGTTGAGACCAAGTCACCTGGGATCAAAATGAAATCCAGCGCGGCATTGAGCTCAGATTGAGCATGCCTCATTGACCAAGGCACGATGCCTTCGTCAACCATTTCTTGATGCTTCAGGGGGTTGGCAGCGTCCAGTTGCATGTCCGAATAAGCGACGAATCGTTGCCGGCCTTCATCACTGGCGACGGCGGGGGTGCGGAAAACGTGAAGGCCGTGTGCGGCGTCTCCGGTCCTGACTCGGTACCACACCCGGGTGTCCGCAGGGAGGTTGTTCAATTTGACGTGGTGGACCAAGTGCCCTTCAACCGTGGTCTGTGAGGTTCCGCTTTCGGACAGGCCAAGCGTCTCGGTGGTGCCGTAATCCACGATGCATTCGGTACTGTCACCTTTGGTTTCCCACGCGACAACGATGGAAGATGGGGTGGCATTTTGTAGATACGGCGAGACGATAATGGCGTCGGGGGAGAGGGCCAACAATCCAAGCGCGAAGATCATTGACCCAACCTACCGAATGCTATGTGCCTCGACCACCGATCTCTTTGGCTTTTGCGGTTCCAAGCTGTTTGGCGGCCGCATCTGTGATGGCCTCAAACGCGCTCGGTCGATCACCTGCGACCGCTTGCTCGCCAACGTGCAGTGTTTGGGTTGGGAAGGCAAATTCAACGCCAAGTCCTTGGGCCAAGCGCAGAATGTCCAGCATCAATTCGTGCCTTCCACGCAGCTCATCGGCCCAAGTCTCGCAGTCAAAAAACATATACAAGAGCACGTTCAAGCTGGAGTCACCAAAAGTGTTGAGTTCGACGTAGCACACATCCTTGCGTGTGTCGACACGATCCATAACGAGTGCTTTTACTCCACTGCAAAAAGCCTCGATTTGTTCAGGGGTTGACTCGTAACGTAGGCCAAGATTCGCTTTGAATCTTCGATAGTTCCGTTCACCGTAGTTGTCGACGATGGCGGTGGTCAATTTTGCGTTCGGAATGCTGACCAAAGAGTTGTAGAAGGTTCGAACGCGCGTGGAACGAAGGCCGACCTCTTCGACGGACCCATCTACACCGTCAATCTGGATCCAATCGCCCACCGAAAACGGGCGGTCCAAAACGACCGTGACCGATCCGAACAAGTTCTCCAGAGTGTTTTGCGCGGCAAATGCAAAGCCGATACCGCCTACCCCAAGTGCGCCAAGCAACGGAGTGATGTGCAAACCGAGGAGCGGCGCAAGGTTGACGGCTCCCATGGCGATCACCAAGACCTTGAGGGTCTTGCGGCCAAGGGGGACCAAGATGTCGTCAAGTGAGCTTTCAGTCGATCCTGCTTTTTTGGTCGCCCATGCGCCCAATGCGTCGACGCCCCGGAACCCCGCAAGTGTTCCTGCAAGGACCATGAACACACGTGCCCCGCCTTCAAAAACTTGAAGAACTGTCCCCTCAAAAGACAAGAACGGCAAGAGTCGGCTCCAGACAAATCCGGCGACGGCCAGGCCAACAGCACTGATCAGTTTTCGCTGAATCTCAACTTCGCCCCCAAGCAGTTTGCCAAGCACGCGGTCCAGCAAAGATTTGATCAGCAACTGTCCCACCAGCCCCAAGAAGACGACCAAGGCGAGGCCAACCCATTGCCATGCAGCAACATTCAAGAAGGTGGTGTCCGGAAGCCAACTCAACCAATCTTGGAGAAAGACAAAAGAGAAGGCTTCATCAGCAGCTGGGGCAGGGATGTCCGAAGTTTGATCGGTGCTTTGCATGCCCAGATTCTACGGGTGAAGGGGCCTTATTCGTCAGAACTGCTCACGGTGAGCTGGATTCCTTCTTCCGAGAGTGAGTCGGAATCCCAATTTCCGGGCCAGAACTTCGCGTCTGCTTCGGTGAGGGGTTCGAGCTCGTCAAACCATGAGGCCGTCGCGCTGTATTTGGCAAAGAAAGGCCGCCGAACCATTTCAGGGTTCCGGCACTGCAAGTACTCCAAAGCAAGTGCTTTGCCGCCGGCGAGGTCTACTGGGCCCAAGACATGCACTTTTCCAGGGAACGCGCTCATGGACGGTCCGCGGACGGTCCGGCAGATTCCAGACAGATTTCGGTAAGCCTCTCGGAAGATGTTCCAGACATTCACCAGTGGGAGTTCAAACCACTTCTTTGGACCCGTATCCCGTTCCACAAACATGTAGTACGGGATGAGTCCTTGGTCGGCCCCTTCCCGCCACATGTCTTTCCAGATGGCCGCGTCGTCATTGACGTGCCGAATGACAGGGCTTTGCATTCGGATGTTGGCGCCGGTGCTTCGGATGCGCCGTATGGCTTCACGCGAGACATCGGTCTTTAGTTCCACCCCGTGGGAGTAGTGGCCCATGATGCCGAGGGTGCGTCCACTCTTGACCACATCTTCAAAGAGACGCAGGACATCATCAGCGTCGGCGTCACTGACATAGCGCTGTGGCCAGTAGGCCACGCTCTTGGTGCCAATGCGGATGGTTCGAATGTGTTCCAGTTCTGGGTCTTCCAAAATGGGCCGGATGTACCGCTCCAGAACTTTGGATTTCATCACCATGGGATCGCCGCCGGTGAACAGAACATCGCTGACTTCAGGGTGCTGTCGCAGGTACCGCAACAATTGATCCACTTCTTTGTTGGCGAATTTGAGGTCTTCGTCCCCAATGAACTGGGCCCAGCGGAAGCAGAAGGTGCAATAGGCGTGGCAAGTTTGTCCGTGCGCGGGGAAGAAAAGAACGGTCTCTCGGTATTTGTGCTGCAGCCCGGGGACAGGTTCGCCATCGACCTGGGGCACATTGTGGGTCATTTGCCCGGCGGGGTGAGGGTTGAGTCGGTTGCGGATGCGTTCGACCGCCGCATTGATTTCTGGCTTCCCGGCTTCGCTACGCACCAAATCGCGAACTTCGTTGAACTCGTCTTCTTCCAGCATTCCTGAGCGAGGGAAGACCAAGTTAAAGATGGGGTCATTCGGCAAGTTGTTCCAGTCGATCAACTCGTCCATCACGTATTTGTTGGTTCGGAATGGCAACACCAGTGAAAGAACCTCAATGCCTTCACGAAGTTCAGGGTCTAAGCTTGCCCACTGGTGGGTCTTCTCCACGTTGGAGCGAGTGACGGCTTGGAATTTTGGTGCTGGATTTTGTGTCGATTGGATCATGTTCTTGGGAGCGTGCTGCACAAAGGGGCCGCGAAGGACACGGTCCGCTTAGCTGGATCTTCAAAGGTGCACCACAGGACCGCCCTAGATGCAGGTTGGACCTTATTGGTCCAAAGAGACCGGGCAAAACCTCTAAAAGGGAACACCGGCCGGAACAGTCGAGTGTAATAGAATCAGTGAAATTTGGTTACTAACGAACAGGGATTCTTGTTTTACGCCAAAAAATGTCCCGATTGCTCTTGATTAACGTCGATCAGGTCAGTGCGAGCACACCGATCGCATTCAAGAAGATGGCCACAATGGCCACGGGGGCCAACACCTTGACCAAAAAGCGGAATGGCCCCAAGAGCCATGGGGCACTTTGGAACGCTTCATCCAACACTTCGCGGCGTAGGCGGTACCCGACAAACAGAGCCACGCCAAGGCCGCCCAGCGGCAAGATCCAGTTGGACACGATGTAGTCCACGTCGTCCAGCCAACCTTCAAATCGAGGGATTCCTGTTGGATCTTCTCCAATGGCTGCCGGAAGACCAAGAAGCAAAATAAACAGTCCTGCCGCGATGGTGGCACTGATGCGCTGCCACCCCAGCTCATCAATCAAAAAGGCACACGGCACTTCAAGCAAAGAGATCGCACTGGTTAGGGCCGCAAAGAACAACAGGCCGAAGAACAGGACGCCCCAAATAGCGCCTCCAGGCAACTGCTCCAAGGCAATAGGAACGTTGGCAAATACCAGGCCGGGACCTCCGGCGGGATCAAGCCCAAAACTGAAGGTGATCGGGAAGACCATCAAGCAGGCCATGATGGCAATCAGCGTGTCGGCTCCAGCAATAAAGATGGATGTCCCCACGACGTCTTCTTTCTTCGACAGGTATGAGCCGTACGTCAACATGGTGCCGATGCCAATCCCCACGCTAAAGAAAGCGTGTCCAAGTGCTTCAAGCATGCCGCTGGCGGTGAGTTCATCGAATCGGGGTGCAAACACGAACGACAGCGCCTCACCGAATCCATCCAACATGATGCCGCGGCCAATGATCAACACCATGACCAGAGCCAAGACGGGCATCAGTACTTTGGCCGCACGCTCGATACCGCTTCGAACTCCACCGATGACCAAGGCAATACAGCAGAGCATGAACACGCCATGCCAACCACCAGAGGTGGTCGCGCTGGTGGCGGTTTTACCAATCACTCCGGCAATTTCATCAGAGCCTTCGGGCATGCCGCCACTGATGTACAGCCAAGCGTAATGGATGGTCCAGCCACCAATGACCGCGTAGTACGACAGAAGCACCGTAGCTCCGATGAGACCCAAAATGCCCACCGAGCTCCAGGCGGTACCGCGTCCGGCCAGAGCAGGGAACGCCCCGACCGCTCCTTTTTGACTGGCTCGACCAATCAAAATCTCGGCAATCAGAATTGGCGCGGCGATCAACAGAATGCAGAGCAAGTACACCAGCACAAATGCCCCACCCCCGTTTTCGCCAGTGATATAAGGGAATTTCCAAATATTTCCGAGTCCAATCGAACTTCCTGCGGCCGCGGCAATAAAGCCAAGCCGGCCACTCCATTGTCCACGAGAGGATTGGGATTCGTTTGGGGTATCGGTGGTCATGCAAACTCCTGGAAACGATTGGACCCTAACCGCCCGTAGACTCTGCCGCCATGTGCGGCATCGTTGGATTTATTACACGTCCCGAGAAGGGCCCAGACCTGGCGGCCGCAATGCATCGTCCACTTCTTGCCATGGCCCCTCGGGGTCCGGACGATGAAGGTGTTTGGATTGATCCCATGGCGGGCATTGCGTTGGGTGCAAGGCGCTTGGCGGTGACTGATCTGTCGAATGATGCCCAGCAGCCCATGGTCAGCGCCAACGGTCGTTGGCACGTGGTGTTCAATGGCCACATTGCGGGCCACCAGGTTCTGCGAAAAAGATTCTTGGCTGCCCAACCCGTGCCGTCACACGGTGACACAGCCACGCTGGTCTCCCTAATCAGCGAGATGGGCTTTGCCGAGGTCCTCCCGCTGTTGGAAGGTCAGTTTGCGATTGCCGCTTGGGACGCGTATACGGAGACGTTGCATCTCGCCCGAGACCGTTTCGGGGTGCGTCCTTTGGTGTACGGATCGACCTCGGAAGGCTTCGGCTTTGCCTCGACGCTTCGGGCTTGGTCTTTGTTGCCAGGCGTCGATCTTCGTTTGGACCCGCGTGCCAAAGACATTTTTTCCAGCTTTGGCTGGGTGCCTGCACCCATGACCATCTACGGACAAGCCCGATCGGTATTACCGGGAGAGCACCTGGAAGTTCGAGGCAACGGTCAGGTCGAACAGGAGATGTGGTGGAGCGAGTCCGCGGCCGTTGAATTGGCCAAAGACCAATCGATCGGTGCCGATGCGATCGAAGCCATCATCGATGCCAGCATTCGCGAGCAACTTGAAGCGGAACGGGGGGTAGGCTTGTTCCTTTCCGGTGGGATTGATTCGTCGGTCATCGCTTCGTCTCCCGCTGTTCGAGAAGCAGCACTCCCGGCCTTTGTGGCGACCTTTCCAGATGCGGAATGCTTCGATGAATCACATCACGCGCAAAGTGTTGCAGAATCCTGTGGTTTGCCGCTCACCAAGATCAAGATGACCGACGACCGGATCCAAGAAGCAGCCAGTCGACTTGGCTCTGCATACGACGAGCCATTCGCAGATGCATCGGCCTTGCCCACGCTCGCGTTGACCAAAGAAGTTGCCCAGCACTGCACGGTGGCGCTGTCGGGCGATGGTGGGGATGAATTGTTTGGCGGGTACCGCCGCCATTCGGTACTGACACTGCGCGCCGCGTTGCCAAGACCCTTGAGGTTCTTGGCCGGATTCTTGGGTGGCCGGTTGGGTGAGGCCCTCCGATCACCCACCGATCACGAAGCATGGGCGACTTTGGTTCGCATGCATCCGGGTTGGGATGGCATGGATGATCCCATTGGGGATGTGGGCGGCTTGGCGGGTGCGTTGCGTCGCGACACACGCTTGGCGTTGCCCGGTGATTTGTTGGTCAAGATGGATCGGGCGGCCATGGATTCGGCCTTGGAAGTCCGCACCCCGTTCTTGAACGAAGCGGTCCACGCCGCCGCCTGGTCTTTGCGTAATGGACAAAGAAAACCGCCGACCACGGGTGCGGGCAAACCCATGTTGCGTCAGTTGTTGAAAACGCGAGTTCCGGGGATCGGTTTTGACCGACGAAAGCAAGGCTTTGCAGCACCACTTGGTGACTGGCTTCGAGGTCCACTTCGACAGTGGGTTCAAAGTCTCCCGCTGGAGCCCATTGCTCACTTGGGAGATCCCAATGAGCATTTGCAATCTGTTTGGTCGGGTGATGATCAGAAGCTGCCCCAGTTGTGGTTGTGCATCACTTTTGCTGCGTGGAGCGCTCACAACAGATCCATGTCTTGATTCTCGAGATTCGGTCACGTCAGGATCGAGCCAACACTGGCATACTGATGGAATGGAATCTCTTGAAAACCCTGTTTATGGCTCCGAGACTCCACGGCGAACAACCAACAGCTTTGGTCTGACCTCCATGCTCCTCGGTTTTTTCAATATCGCTTTGCTTTTGATTGCGCTGGTCTCATTCATTGGAATGATGTCCGCAGTGAACTCGGCGAATGGGGTCACTTTTCAGGACTACGAGGTGTTGGGAGAAGAAGAGATTGAGACGATGTTCAGCGAGGATGCAGAGGCTGAAGCACCTGTGGCGTCCATGGTCGCGGGCCTGGCGGGGTGTTTGTCCGCACCCGTCATGCTAATTGGATCCATCTTGGGATTCGTGGGCTTGATGCAATCCAACGCGCCAAAGATGGGATCGATTCTGGGATTGGTCCTCAATTTGCCACTGTTGCTGATTTGTGGCTGTGGCATGTTTCTGGCAATCATGCTTCCCAGCATCATGATGTAGGCCCGACCGCCGCTCGAACTTTGGTGCTACGAGGCGGG
>CALDQF010000107.1 GCA_937911845.1 uncultured Phycisphaera sp.
GGAGAGCCGATCTTCGGCGGGGACAAATCGTGTTGTGTTTGGGGCGACCACCATCCCAACAAAATCAGCTCCGGCTTCGGACGCATGTTGGATGTCAGCCGGTGTTCGGCAGCCGCAGATTTTTACTTTTGTCATGACGATCTCTCACGCAAAGCATCATAGAGCTCACGCTCATGAGGACGAAGCTGAGCGGCGTTGACTTGCGTCAGGCTGTGTAGGGCCTCACTTGTTTTTCCCGATCGGTACTGCAAGTTCGAAAGTCGCATCAGCCGCATGGGGCGTCCGGACGAGGAGCCGAGAGCGATCGCCATCGAAAGTGTGCGCTGTGCATTTTTCTCGTCACCATTGGCAACCAGTTCTTCGGTCCATTCGTCCCACATCTCCACGGGGGTGTGCTTGGCCAACTCTGGATTCTCGAAAGCAGGTTGAAGCGACTCCAAATCTCGATCCCGTAGCGCAACACTAATCCGATCGGGGGCCGCATCTTGATCAGAGTTCATGGCGCTCTTCCATGCTCTCCGTCTTCTGCTCATGCTTCGTGAACGCTTCCATTCCGAACGGTACGTCCAAAGTGCACTCAGAGCCCCAATACATCCACCTGCGGTATGAGCCACGTTGTCAATCGGAAGGACTCTCAGCCAAGAAAGCACAAAACCCAAGGCAAACCAGACCACCAATGTCCCCATGCTTTCATCACTGACCGAGTGTTGGAGCCGTTGGTCGTACCTTCGGGCTACAAGCATCCAGCCGCCAAGACCGAATCCCCACCCTGATAGACCGATCGTGGCGTTGCCAAACATCACGGTGCAAAGGACGGAGAATGGCGTCACCACCAGCAGGAAAATGAGTGAGGCACGGTTGCCGTATCTACTTTCGAATGGAATTCCGAGACGAACTGCCCAGAGAGCGTTGAAAACGAAGTGAAGGATGCCCCCGTGCAGAAGGGCTGTGGTCATCAATCTCCAGGGCTGGGTAAAAATCAACTCACGAGAAACACCATGTATGGCAAGGAGGCCGATCGCGTTTTCCGGATCCGCGAATTGCCACAGGGTGGCCAAGCCACTGATCACCAAGATGGCATGGGTTGGAGAAGTCTTCACAGACTGGCTTCGTAAAACCGAAGGATGGCCGGACCGACTCGAGCTTCCATGCCACTCGACAGGGGCAAGGAAGTAATTTTTTTACCGTCAACGAACGTCCCAGAGGAGGACTCGAGGTCTTTGAGGACAAACGCTTCGTTGGCTCTTTCGATCACACAGTGTTCTCGAGAAATCGCGCGGCTTGAGATTTGCACATCGCAGCCTTCGTCACGGCCGATGAGGACTTCCTCTTTCTCGCCGAGAGCATAGGCCCTCAGCATCGCACCCTCGGCATTGCAAACATGGAGTTCGATCATAAATTTATGCTACTTGATCCAAGGCTTCAGCCTGTGGAATCATTTTGAATTGCGTCCCAGATGCTCGATCCCACTTCCGAGGAAGGGCTTTCACTATCCCATTGCAGAAGATGATCCCCGCAGCGGAGAAGGGTTGTCCCATGATTCGCCCACCGGCGGCAGGACTTGCTTCGGAGACGAAGTTGATGTTCTGGTGCAACATCAAGAAGTGCGGCGCCTGATTGCTCCTGGATCAGCCGGTCCTTCTCACGCATTTCCTTGGC
>CALDQF010000108.1 GCA_937911845.1 uncultured Phycisphaera sp.
TCCCATTCACGATGGGCCTCGGACAACACAACGGTGCCTTCGGTCGTGGGCCAAGTGCTGCTGGCGCGGGCAATATGGATGTCCGTCAAGCCATCACGAACGATGAAGACACCAACGGTGGTAAAAATGATGCCCAACGTGGCAGGAATCCAGTGACTTTTCGGGCCAACCTGGGTGGGTCCGCTGGGGCCACGCATCAACTCTGGATTCCGCAGGCGGCGACGGCCAGTCAGGATCATGCTGACGCCAACCCCCAAGGGGACCAAGCCGCCCAAGGGAAGAAACCGCTCCCAACCTCGGCCGCCGGGTTCGATCACCGCGTCGGTGGGATCGTTGGGGTTCACGCGAACATTGATGGACCGATCAACGGGATACGCATTCACTCGCGATTGTGACCAAGGCGCATCACCCGAACCAAATGAGACTCGGTCACCGGTGTAGGTCTCCCCGTCAATGTCGTAGCGGTAAGTCACCACCGGATCGACAAATCGATCGTTGTCGCTGTCCACCCGAAAACCAAGTTCAGAAGACACCACTTGGGCGGGCACTTGGGGCCACGTTCGGGACGCTTCGAGCCGGAGGGCAAACCAACTGGTCCCCACCAAAAAGACCAAACCTCCCAGAATGAACACCCCGCCAAAGCCAGAGAACAAACATCAAGGTGAAATCGAGTTGTTTTCCGACTCTGGCTTGCTTCATTGGCTCATGGTGGGAGAATAGAGCAGTCATGTTGACTGCATTCTTGACCATGGCAGGTCCCCTGCCACCAATTCTTCCTGAGATCGGCGCGGAACGCCCGCCATGGGTCTTTGATGCTGAAGATGAGTCACTGCTCGAAGCAGCTCAGTTTGGCGCCTTCCGTGCGTTGACTTCGGTCACCGCGTATGGAGGCATGGTTCGAGATGCAACCAACAGTCCGGTCATCAGTATGGCCGGAGTTGGATTTCAACTGGCGGCACTGGCCCTCGCACCAGAACACGGATGGCTGACCGAACTTGAAGCCGAGACCAAAGCGCTCAACATCTTGCAAGAGATCCTCAGCGCCCCAGACATTGCCAAGCACGGCTTGTATTACCACTGGATCGATGCCACAACCGGGGTGCCCAGACCGGACTGGGATGGGGTTTCTACGGTGGACTCGGCATTGCTTTACGCCGGTGCGATTGTCGCGGGTTCTCGTTTTGGTGGGTATGTGGATGATGCGGTTACCGAACTCCTGTTGGCAGCCGACTGGTCCAAGTTTGTTCTTACCGATGAAGTTTCAGGATTTCCCTCCGGATACATAAGTCTTGCGTGGGAACCCGACAACCAAGCCCAACCCACTGGGTCCGGCGAGTTGATGACCTCCGCTTGGGTTGACGCCATGGACGAAGAACGCTTGACCGTGTTCTTAGCGCAAACACAACTGGATCCCACGAAGAGCACCGATCCCAATCTTTGGTGGTCGCTTCGGCGTCCTATGGGCAACACACCAGCTGGTGAACGCGTGGTGTTCTCGCCGTACTCAGGGGCCTTCTTCCGCACCTTCTACGCGCAGTTGTTCATGGACACACCGCGTATGGGGCCGGACAACCCTTCGGAACGGGGGTTCCAAGCCCGAACCGCCACTGATTTTTGGGAGAACAGTCGACGCCATGCCCAAATGCACCGGGACGTGGCGATCAACAATCCCAATGGATTGCCCACGCTTGGCGAGACGGGCTGGCCGCTCACGGCATCCCTGTCACCTTCCGGATATGCCGTTCCTGGAGTCTTCCCCATCACCCAGCCCATTCCCGGAGCCCAGCGACCCGAGGATGAACCCAATCCCGGAGGCACCAGCCCGAACTATGGAGACGGCACGGTGGCGGTGTATGGAGCCGCAGGTGCCCTCATGTTCGATCAAAGGGCGATGGAAGTGCTGCGATACGCCCGGAACTTAAACTCCCCGCTGGTATGGAACGAACCTTCGGTGGGAGGCTTTGGGTATCGAGACGCTTGGAATGAAGGCAATGGTGGCTGGTCGGCAGCCCAGCACCTTTCCATCGACGACGGCGCACTGCTTGTGGCGATCGAAAATGCCCGAACCGGCCGGGTTTGGTCTCTGTTCCACGAGCATCCATTTGTTCAAGTTGCTATGGATCGCATTGGCCTCACCCGATCCAGTTGCGTCTGGGGCGGATGTCCAGAGGATGTGGATCGCAACTGTGTGATCGGTTTCTCGGACCTCTTGGCCGTTTTATCGAGCTGGGGTTTTAATCCTGGAGACCCCGCAGATGTCAACCAAGACAATGCTGTGGAGTTTTCCGACTTGCTTGCCGTGCTCTCCGCCATTGGCCCTTGTCAAGCCGGCGAATTGCCCGAATAACCCCACCTCTCCGCAGTTCTGGTTTGGAACCGCAGCGTCTCGGCGTACCATGGTCCAATCGGAGTTGAAATCTGAAGATGAAAATAATCACCCCCTTGCTTGCCTGTTCTGCCCTTACCTCAGTCCTCGCTGCGGAAGAGTTCTTGGTTGAACGCTTCGACTACCCCGATGGGGCTTTGAATACCGGTGGGTGGTTTGACACGTCTTCGGTCCAAGTGATCGATGGCAGCGTCGTTCACAACGGCAATGGAGATGGCTCTGGATATTCCAATGCGGCCAAGAAATCTATCCCTCTTCAGGATCTCGGAAGTAATCCTGTGTTTGTGATCTGCTGGGTTGAGCAATTGGTTGATGAACCTAGCAATGGCTTCGCCAACATCAGTTTGGCACGAGGCGGGCAAATCAAATTAGAAGTTGGTACCAACTTCGCTTCCGAAGACACTTGGAATCTCAAAGGCTTCGGTGACGTATCAGGAGACTCCGGGGTAGATGCTTCGCAAGGTCAATTGGCCCGGTTGGTGGTTCGCGTTGATTTTGGCCTCTTTGCGGACAGCGCGGCCATGTGGGTCAATCCAACCAACTTGGCCAATCTCGGTCCGGCAGACGTCTCGATCACCGAGCCCAATGCAAATTACTCGTTTGACCGCATCATGATTCGCTCCGGCAACAACGTAAGCAACCGGATTTTGGTGGACTCGATCTTTGTTGCTGACACCACCAGTGGTGCCCCCACCGTGGATACCCCAAACAACACCTCGGCCTGCTGCCTGAGCGATGGCACCTGCGAAACTGGCGATGCCAAATTCTGTGCTGCCATAGGCGGCGAATCCCAAGGCGATTACAGCACCTGCGCCTTTGCCGCATGCGAAGCCTTCGGGGCCTGCTGCTTGGACAGCACGACCTGTGAGATCGAAACCCCAAGCGACTGCGTCACTTTGGGAGGAACGTACCGAGGCGATGGTGAATCCTGCGACACCACCAACTGTTCGCCCACCGGAGCGTGCTGCACCTCTGATGGCAACTGCTTCCCCGCCACGGATGCCAACTGCGAATCAGGTGGCGGCACCTTCCAGGGATTTGGAGTGAACTGTGCGGACGTAATCTGCGTGGTGGACCTGGCGTGCTGCCTCGGAGAGACCTGCGCCCCACTTGATCAAACCCTCTGCTTGGCCAGCGGTGGCGACTTCATTGGCGGAGAGTGCACCACTTCATCATGTGCAGCACCGTGTCCAACTGACCTTGATGGCAATGGCGAGACCGGCTTCACCGACATCGTGGCCCTGCTTTCAGCGTGGGGGACGCCTGACGGCGATGTGAACGGTGACGGCGCCACCGAGTTCCAAGACCTCATTGTCTTGCTCTCGGCCTTTGGCGACTGCTGAGCGGACGTCCTGAGCAATTCGAAGTCGAAGCGAAGCCACCCTAGCGGTGGCTTTCTTCAGTATGGCCCCGGCGGCCACCGCAGCAAAGGGACCAGACGGCGCATCGCATTGGCCATAGCTGTTGTTGCCCCAACAGCGAACCTCCCCGTTGCCTCGCAACCCAAGTGAATTCCATCTCCCCGCAGCAATCTGCACAAAGTTCACACCCGGAGCATTGCATGGGCCATTGGTGTTCTCACCCCAACACGCAATGGTGCCATCGGGGTCGGGCGATGGAGTGGGTACCACCTCCGGCGATCCCAACAAACGCCCCGGACGGCGCATTGCCCCTCGTCGTTGTTGCCCGAACACACCACCGAGCCATCAAACTGATGGCGAGAGAATGTTCCTTCCCTGCGGCCACCGCAGTGAACACTCCATCTGGCAAGCCCGGAGCTCCGTGGGGGTTGGATCGCCAACACACCAGAGGGCCAGTTTCTGACCAAGCGGAGCAGACGGGGCGATCAACAAGACAGGGGGGGAACAAGCATTGGCTTCAGTAGCCACAAAAGATAATGTCCAAAGAAGAGTTCCAACGCACCAGTGGAAACCCACATCTGAGTCGCAAGCAAGAACCGAAGCCTGCACGGCCGCGGTTCAAAGTCAATGAATTTAACTTTCGTTTAAATCAAGGACAGATGGGCCATTGTCTGGCGATCTCTAGATTGGCAGGAAAGAAGGCTTTCCCGAGACCATGGGCCATTAGGGACCGAAAGTAATCAGTATCTTCAGGAATAGCATCACCTGGGACCCAGTTGTTGGTGTCGTCTTCCGGGCTCGAGGTGAACAATCGTGTCTTTAAGAGGCGCTTCACAGCACCGGGGTTTTGCCACGTGTAATAGTCCACTCGGCCGTCCATGTAAGAGATATTGACTCCATCTGGGTTCCACAAAGCAGGCAGGTCAATCCAAACTCGGCTTAGAGGGTCAACGATGTACCCTTTGTTGTTAAAGCTCACTTCGCTTCCACTCCAGCCGGAGGAACTGACGCCAATCCCTCCAAGTGTAAATCGCTGTTCTTCAGCCACAAACGCCATAGTGCACTGAGGGCTTGGCAGATTTGAAAGTCGCTCTGCAGGATTTCTTCGCTTATCTGCAGCGCCGGTCACAACACGCTCAAAGACATAAGAATCAGGGTACTTACCCAAGTACCCATTGAATGAGTAACTTCGGCCACGGGTGAACGGGTCCTGTGGAGAGACGTAAATATCGGGATTGTTGACATAAGGAAAAAGAACGCCCTCTTCAATAGCAAACGGCGACTCAACCAACAGTTCTTCGTCGTCGTCCGACGGAATGAAGTAATCGCCTAATCCATCGCCATCGAGGTCAAAGTTCTCCGGCTGAGCGTTCACCCAAGCATCACAGGTTTGGTTGCCCAACTCAGAACCAAAGTAATCCTGGCGCTGAGTGTTGCCACTCATGATCTGACCCTTACGGGTGTCGGCGTAGTTGATGGCCCCCAGAACCAACTGACGCTGATTGCTTTGGTCTTGCGTGCGGGCCGCTGTGCGACGCACATTGCTGACCGCTGGCAGCAAGATCGATGACAGCACGCCAATCACTGCAATGACAACAAGAAGTTCAATGATGGTGAAGGCACGAGTCATTCGAGACATGTGTCTCTCCAAAGTTTGGGGGGGGTGAAGTGAACAGTTCAACGAGCAATCTTAGTGAAAACCAAGGTGGTTCGAAAGAGTCTGAACAAAAAGCGGCGGACTGGTTACCCAGTCCGCCGCCGAAGTGTTGAATTACGCCGAATAGGCGTTATGGGGTGTCATCACAGGGGCCCCAGTTGGACAGAACGGCCAACACGTCACCGAAGCCGACCGTGCCATCACCATCCACATCGGTGTCGGTGCCTTGCCAGTCAGAAAGAACGG
>CALDQF010000109.1 GCA_937911845.1 uncultured Phycisphaera sp.
GCTTGATTTCGTGGCCCCTTACCAACCGTGAGATCAGGGAGCAGCGCAGAGCAGTGGCAAGATTCAATGTGAAACATGATCGATCTCCAACTGAGAAAGATGGGATCGGTTGGATTGGCCCTAACCCTCAAGAAGGATCGGCAGAATTCTCAGAAACCCGAAGCCAAGGGAGAATCAAAGCAGGCCCAGCCAACAAAACCGCCGCCGCCACTCCAGGCGATGTCCCCAACAACACCGCCACCGGAATGCCCAGTAGCCCCGCAGCAGGCCCCCCCGCGTAGCCCAAACCAATCAAGGCTTCAAAAGCACCCCCGGCATCGACTTCAGCATCACCGACCACCATGCCATAGGCCAAAGCCGCGTGATAGTTCGCTCCCGCACCAAGGCCAAACAGGATGAAGCCGAAGACCATCCAAGGCAAGGGCGCTCCCGGCAGGAATCCCGCGCCCAAAGCCAGACCAAATCCCAAAGTCCCCGCCAAACCTGCACCAATCAAAAACGTTCGGTGGCCCTGCCAAAAAGTGGTTCGCCAAAGAAACGCCACAAACAGGACCCGTACCACCATCCAGGTTCCGGTCAGTGGTGTCTCTAAAGTTGCAGCGATACCGGAGGCCTCGAAGGCATACGGCAAGAGCGGAGGGAACGCACTCATAAAGAGATAGGTCACGATCAGCCAGCGGCGGGATCGAACCACCAGTGCCTGCCACTTCGGATGGCTGGAAGAACCACTGGCTCCAGAAGAATCAACAAAGGCACGGGGCGTCATGCGTGGGAGCAGCAATGCCAGAGGAAGAACGATCAAAAGAGTGCCGGCCGAGACCAGAAAAACACCGCGAGCTCCGGTGTCCAAGAATGGGGGCAGGATAAACATCGGGATTGTGACCGAGGTCATCCAAATCAAATTGAAGACCCCTTGGACTTTGGCCACCTGAACCGGGGGGCGACCACCCGCCAGATAGGCATGGACCACGGGCCACAGCAACGCCGAGACCCCCGAGACCCAAATACCAGCGATCCAGAGGCCGAGTTTGGTGGGCCAAACGCCAGGAATAGCAAGCCCAACGGCCATCCCAAAAAGACAACAAAGAACACCGCCCCGATCTGACCAGCCCAAGATTTTTCCAACGGACGCGGTCTTCCAAGCTGACGCGGCGTACACCAAACCCATGGCGAGGTACAGCGTGAGGTTTTCGATCCGAGAAAATCCGTACGCATGCTTGGCAATGAACCCCAAAGCGTTCCAGAACAGCCCGGTGGAGGAAGAGCCAGCAATTGTGATGGCAAAGATGACCCACACAGGGGTCAGCGATACATTGGTGGGTGGTTTGGTCGTCACTTTGATGTGAAATGGTACCCCTCATCTTCGAATCGAATGGATTCTGAAATGGGCTGAAAGGAGTGTCTCGTGGCAAAAGCAGTTGTGGACCCCGCCGAACTCCGGCAATTCGCCAATGACCTTCGTCGCTTCAACCAAGATCTAGACAACCACATGCGAATTCTGCAAACACGAATGCAGACCCTCGCGCAAAGTTGGAGAGATCAAGAGCAAACCAAGTTCACTGCCGAATTTGAAGAGGCCCTCCGCTCACTTGGTCGGTTTCGAGAAGCATCCGAAGTTCACGCCCCATTCCTGTTGAGGAAGGCCGAACGCATCGAAGAGTACTTGAAGCAGCGCTGATGGCGGGACAAGGACCATCTGCGAATGTTCGGGATGTCACGACACTCGAAAAAGCTCAGTGGGCGTTGGTCGCGTACCGCGAAGAAATCCAACAAGGATTGATCGAAGCTCAAGCCGAAGTCGCCAGATTCACCAATTGGCTAGAGCAACAGAAACCTCAGGAATTGGCCTCCCAAATGCAGCGGACCAAGAGAGAGTTGGAAAACGCCAAGGCCGACTTGACCCGAGCAGAGATGATGCAGCACAACATGGGGACCAGTGCTGACACCGAACGAAAACGGGTACAGCGGGCCCAAAAGAAAATTGAAGGCCTGGTCCGCCAGCGAGAAGCACTGAAAAGATGGAGCCATCGACTGCAGCAAGAGCGATCATTGTTTACTGCCGCAACCAGTCAACTGGCCTTCCGGGTGGATTCCATTTTTCCATCGTTAGAAGCCGATCTCAAAAACCGCCGTGATGCTTTGGCGGCGTATTTGGGGACCCTGGCTCCAAAGTCACCATCGAACGAGGACCGCAGCACATGAGTCTTCCGGCCGCCCGAACCAGAGCCGAAGCTGCCACCAAGGAGCTGAAGAGAACTTGGCAAGACCTGCTGACCCACTGGGATGATGAAGTTTCAAGATCCATAACCAAGACTGGGATCGAGCCTATTGATCAAGAGCTGTCGCGCACCCTTGAGGCGTTCGAGCGGATGGACGCCCTCATTCGAAAAGCCATGTCAGAATGCCAAGAGGAGTCCAGCTGGTGAATCTGCGAGAAGCCACGGTTGAAATCCTTCGCTGTCTCCGCAAGGCTGACGAAGAATCTGCTTCAGTCGGTCCTGAGTCACAAGCTCAATTCGATCGAAAAATTGCCGCACAAGAAGTCGCCCACTCAGATCAACGACAAACTCAACTCGAAAATCAGAAAGAAGCCAAAGAGCAAGAGGTACAAGCCATTGAAAGTGCGTACCGACAGCGGCGTGCTGAATTGGAACAAGCCTTTCGAGAGAAGCATGAATCGTTGAAGGAAGAAGCAACCCAATCTCTCCAGGCCGCTCAAAAGCAAAAGGCAGCACTTCTGGAAGCGAAAAAAGAACAGATCTGGCTGGCCGAAACAGTGTTCGAATCTTCTGAAGACAAGCCCCATGAAAAATTCGCATTAACCGCTTCCACAATTCGCAACCAGTGCCGTGCCTTAAAAAAGCAGGAAGAAGAACTCGGGGGCAAGATTCGCCGAATCTGGGCCAGCGGATCACCACCAAAAGAAACCAATTGCCCAGAGTCGCTCGAGACTTTCGTGCAACAGTTCCAAGACGTAGTTCGTACGGCCGAATCCAGCAAAGCACTCCGGCTGCTAAGTGGGGGCGCCCCCGCCATCTCGTTGATGATTTTTACAGCCATCGGAGCTGGAACAGGACTCATTGCAGGTTCTTTGGAGGCATCAGCCGCCGCCGGCTTTGGTTTGGGAATGGTCATGATTGCCGCGGCTTGGAGTTCCAAAAACAAACAAGCACAGCAACTCCAACACCTTGCCGCCACCAGCCGACAGCATCTGGAAACGATGGAAGAACGGGGACTGGATGCCGCAGCCCAGCTACGTGACGAGGAAACCCAGATCCTGCTCACCACTCGTGATCAAGAAATCAAAGATGCTTCCGAAAAATACGATCCCCGGGTGACCAAGCTCGAGGGCCAACTGAGCGAATCCCAAGCCAGATACAAAAAACGACGGGAATCGGACCAAAAGGACTACGCCGATTCCCTGCAGGAGTGCCAAGCCTACCGAGAGCAAGAACTGGAATCTCTGAACGACCGTCTGGGCCTCGAGCACTTGAAGCAGCGGGCGGATTTGCACCAAAAGCAGGAACAAGAAGCGCATGAGGTGCAAAAACGCCGGCAAAAAGTTCTCGAAACAGTGCAGAATTCTTGCCAGAGCCACGCGGCAACGATTGCCAAGCTTGAACATCAGCTCCGTGAGGCAACAACCCAAAATCCAGACCCTCTGACCAGCGACCTGGACTCCATGACCCACCACGCGTCCCCTGGAGCATCGCCGGCCACGCTCACCTTGGATCTCACAACGCTTCCTGGAGTTCAGTCCGGATCAGATTTGACCAACCAATTTGGCGATTCCCTCACTCTTCCGTTGGCGCTGGAATTCCCCGATGCAGCAAGCGTGCTTATTCGTACCGAAGACTCGGGGAGAGAGTGGGCCCAACGGTTCATCCGCCGCTCAATGATGAGGATTCTTACGAGCCTCCCTCCCGGCAAAGCAAGGTTCACAATTGTTGACCCAGTGGGCTTAGGACAATCACTTTCGTCATTCATGCACCTGGCGGACGCAGATGAACGTCTTGTCAGCAGTCGAATCTGGACCGACCAACGGCACATTGAACAGGCGCTGGTCGACTTGACTGAACACCTTGAAAACGTGATTCAGAAATACTTGCGAAACGACTACGAGACCATCGCGCAGTACAACGAAGCGGCCGGTGAAATCGCCGAGCCCTATCGATTCTTGATCCTGCAGGATTTCCCGACCAACCTCTCCGAAATTGCCGCGAAGCGACTTGCCTCGCTGCTGACGTCCGGCCCACGCTGCGGAATCTTCACGCTGATCCACCAAGATCACCGGCATGCCCTGCCTCGCGGATTTGATGAAGCAGTCTTGGAGCGTGGAACTTGGATTCTGGAGCAGCGTGGCGACCATTTCCACCCCGCTGAACCTGAACTTTCCGAGTTCAAAGTGGAGTTGCAAGACGAAATCAGTGACGACCAAGCGACCCAGGTCATTCAAGCCGTAGGCGCGGCGGCGATCGACGCCTCTCGCGTTGAAGTGCCATTCACCGCCGTTCAACCTGAGGCCAACGAACTCTGGAGCCGCAGCTGCTCGGAGGAACTGGTGATTCCTCTGGGTCGCTCTGGAGCTAAGAATCTCCAAGAACTTCGCTTGGGCCGTGGCACCAACCAACACGCATTGATTGCGGGCCGCACTGGCTCAGGTAAGTCCACGTTATTGCACGTACTCGTCACCAATGCTGCGTTGTGGTATCCCCCAGAGGAACTCTCGCTGTACTTGGTGGACTTCAAAAAGGGCGTGGAATTCAAGACATACGCCAGTCGTGACCTCCCCCACGCGAAAGCAGTTGCGGTTGAGTCTGACCGAGAGTTTGGGCTTTCGGTCCTGGAACGAATCGATGAAGAGCTGGTGGAGCGGGGCGAGATCTTCCGTCGCCTTGGCGTACAAAATCTACCGGGGTACCGGTCACTTTCTGACCAACCCGCCATGCCTCGCATTCTTCTGGTAATCGATGAATTCCAAGAATTGTTTGTCGAAGATGACAAATTGGCCCAAGATGCTTCATTGCTCCTCGATCGGATCGTTCGACAAGGTCGTGCCTTTGGCGTCCATGCCATCATGGGATCCCAGACACTGGGAGGCGCTTACGCCTTGGCCCGAAGCACCATGGGCCAGATGCAAATCAGAGTGGCCCTGCAATGCTCCGAATCCGATTCGTATCTGATCCTTGGAGAAGAAAACGGTGCCGCCCGCCTCCTTGGTCGACCTGGCGAAGCCATCTACAACGATGCTGGAGGTGATGTTGCCGCCAACTCCCCCTTCCAGATTGTCTGGCTCGGTGATGAAGAGCGGGACACCACCCTGGTCAAGATCCGTCAACACGCAGGGCCTCATTTCAGCCGGACCGAACCCCTTGTGGTCTTCGAGGGTTCCGCCCCGGTCCGCATCGAAGATGCAAAGAGCCTTCTCAATGCGACCCCAGATTTGGGGCCCCAAATTTGGCTGGGGGAACCCGTTGCGATCCGCGGCCCCGTGGGGTTGCCCCTGAAGCGTCAAGGAGGCGCGAACCTCTTGCTGGTTGGGCAACAACCCGAACCCGCGACGGGCCTGATCGCCGCCACGATCGAATCACTTGCCCACACCCTCCCCCAATCAACCCCGGATCGCGTGGTGTTGGTGGATGGAACCCCGGTGGAAGATGCACTGGCCGGACGGCTGGCATCGCTCGCGGATGAACACCCAGGAATGGCGATCAAGTCATGGCGTGAAGCAGATGATGCGGTCGCAGCGTTCCACAGCGAGTTGAAAGACCGACTGGCCAACGGTCAGGAAGATGACCCCACGAGAGGCGCTGAGGACGGGAGCCGTGAGGGTGATCCGGTCCAATCCCTTTCCACGCCCCACGGTCGCCCATTGATCCGTGATGGTTGTGGCCTCGGTGCCGGGGAACAGTGAGGCGGTGTGGCCATCATCCCCAAGTCCCAACAGCATCACGTCAAACACCGGCG
>CALDQF010000110.1 GCA_937911845.1 uncultured Phycisphaera sp.
TTGGCAAGAGGGTCACACGGTGCATGCGACCGAAGAAGAAGCCCGCGAAGAAACCATGAAGATGCTCGAGGTGTACGCCCAATTCGCAGAAGACGTTATGGCGATGCCGGTGATGACAGGACACAAAAGTGCTGGAGAACGGTTCCCGGGCGCGGTCGACACCGTGTGCATTGAAGCCATGATGCAAGATCGGAAGGCATTGCAGGCTGGAACCAGCCACTTCTTGGGGCAGACATTCTCCAAGGCCCAAGATATTGTGTTCATTGACGAACAAGGTGATCGCCGGCACGCCTGGACGACCAGTTGGGGCGTTTCGACTCGCTTGGTAGGTGGCCTGATCATGACCCATGCGGACGATGATGGTTTGGTGCTTCCCCCGGCGTTGGCTCCCGCGCATGTGGTGCTGCTCCCCATCACCATGAAAGCCAAGGACCCGAAAGCCGTGTTGGCCCACTGCCAAAAGATTGCTGAAGAACTCCGTCAGCGCACGTTCATGGGGCGGGCCATCGAAGTTGAAATTGACGACCGTGACATCCGGGGTGGAGACAAAGTCTGGGGATGGGTCAAAAAGGGGATTCCGGTTCGGGTTGAAGTTGGGGAGCGTGACATGGAGGCGGGTACGGTTTTTGTCGGCCGTCGAGATCAAGGTCACAAAGACAAAGCGTCATTGCCGCGCGATGAATTTATTGCCGGACTGCCGGAAATTCTTTCTGATATCCAGTCAGGTTTGCTAGCCAAAGCCAAAGCGTTCCGTGAAGAGCACACCAAAGTGATTGACGACGAAGAAAGCTTCCGGTCCTTCTTCACACCACCTCCGCACAAAGAAGGAACACCGCCGCCAATCCACGGCGGATTTGCTTTAACCCACTGGAATGGTTCGGAGGAAGTGGAACAACGCATCAACGATGAGTTGGGGGTCACGATCCGTTGTATTCCTCTGGAGGATTTGGGGGATGGACCAGGGACTTGTCCATTCAGTGGTGAGCCCAGCCCGCAGCGTGTGGTGTGGTCGAAGAGCTACTGAAGCCGGTGCACTGAATCCGTTGGCTTAGCGCACGGATGCCAAGGCCTTTTCGGCCCTTCCTTTGATCTTGTGCCAACGCCGCTCGGCAATATCGTTGGGATCAAATACCGACTGCACAAAGCCCACGGCATGCGCTCCGGATTTTAGAAATGAAGCCGCATTGTTCTCGTGGACCCCGTGGGTGGGCACCAAATTCAAGAATGGCATGGGGCCACGAATGGCTTTGACCCAGGCGGCCCCAATGCCAGGCATGGGGAAGATCTTTTGCAGCGGTGCTCCGGCTTGGTGGGCCGCGTACGCTTCGTTTGGCGTGGCAATGCCGGGCATCCAAGCCACATCGCGTTGGGCGGCGACTTCACCAACTTCAGTTCCTAAGACAGGAGACACCAAGCAAGAGGCACCAGCATCGATTGCGGCGTGGGCGTCTTCTGGAGTCAACACGGTCCCCACACTGACCAGCAAACCATCGCGCTGCGAAAATGTTCGAACCAAGTCCAGAGCCCCGGGGATGGTCAGCGTGAACTCAACCACCCGGAAGCCCGCATCAATGGCGGCCTCCATGGCGGGGGCCGCGAGATGTTCGTGGGGGGTTCGCAAGATGGCGCTGGCTCGCGCGGCCGCAAAAGCATCAACAAATGCTTCTCGATTCACGCGATGGTCTCAGGGCCAGCATGCGGGGGTTGGGGGGTCGCGCCATAGGTCGCTTGGATTTGCGCGACGTTGGGACGAAGCGTCAGCCGAGCCCCGGGAGCAAGTCGCCCCGCCACCAATGGACCAATGGGTTGGCTCGGGGCAATTCGTGCCACCGCAGTGTCAACAACTGGAGATTTTTCCAAACGCAGCGGCGTGGTTCGGGCCGCAGACGAAGCGGGCGGAAGGATCGGTGGC
>CALDQF010000111.1 GCA_937911845.1 uncultured Phycisphaera sp.
CGTTTCATCGACGATCGGTGCAGCCACAGTTTTTGCTTGTGGGGCGTCCAACCTTGCACATGATCCCCGAAGAACAGGCCGTCTTCGATCAGAAAAAGTGGTCCCGCCACTGACCCAAGATGCTTGGGGTCAAACAACTGGTGCGGGTACACCATCCACGCCACTTTCGATGCATCGGCCATGATCTAGGCTAGGCGCATACCACGTACGCACTGGGAATTCGTTGCACGTTGATTTGAGGTCAAGATGCATCCCACTGCATCCTGCATGGTCTATCCCCCATCCATGGCAAAAACATCGCGTCACCGTCACATGGGTCAGAGGTATGGTGGGGCTTCAGAAAGCATTCCCATTGATGCAAAATGCAAACAAGTCTGATCTTTCTCTCGATGAGCCGCTTTGTGTGTGCGGCTATCCCAAGAGTGGTTTGCACAGCATGGAATCACCTTGCCCAGAGTGCGGTTCCACTGAACTGGCCACGTATGCATCCTCTTTTTCTTACTACGGATGGAACGTGGCTTTGTTGGGCGTTGGCATTACGGTTGTTCATGGTCTTTTTCTTTGGATCTCTCTTGATCTGGGATTTCAGCCACCAGAGATTCTCCTCGCCCCTCCATGGGTGTTCGTGTCCATGCCATTGGGCGTCCTCTCCCTGCTTTACGCCGTGATCAGCAAGGTCAGGCGTGAACCCAAGCGAAAATTTCGTCGCAACGTAGGCATGGCTTTGCTTTCGGTAATGCTGTTGCCAGTGGTAGGTTTTGTGGCGTTTCTCCTTTACGTTGCCGGTGGTGGATTATGGACCGTCTGAGCGCTCTGTCCTTAAGGCCGGATCCCCAAACCCAAGTGGCTCACCGTTCTTGGAACAATCCATCTTTTGTTGCGGGATGGCTGATCGCCCACGAAATCTCGTGTGCTTCTTTAGGGCCATTGGCTACGATTGTCGTGTGAAAACCGCCCAATGTCCTACCGCTTGCCTCACCCTGACTTGGTCGCTGATGGCCGTTTGTTCGTCGCTGGCCATGGGGCAAGAGGCCCCGCCCCAAGTGGAGTGGTTCACTGCCCACAGCGGCTCGCAGGAGGAATCCCACGCCCATTACGTCATGAGTTGTGCAGACGGGGGTTATCTGCAAATCGGTGAGACCGGCTACGTGGGTTCTTCGGCCAAGATGTTTGTGGTCAAGGCCGACGCGGAGGGAAATCTTGCCTGGAAGCGCGAGTTTGGCTCTGGCAACAAAAATATGGGCAACTCGGCCATCGAAGTGGATGACGGTTATTTGGTTTGCGGCATGCTTTCTCGCAACAGCGCTGTTTTGAAGCTCAACAAAGCAACTGGGACCACCATTTTTCAAGAAACCCACGACCTCGGTGGAACCGATGCCTTTGAGCACTTGGTACTGACTCCAAATGGCCTTTTGGCGGTGGGGTACCGCAATGCCGAGGATCCCAACAACACCTTCTTTGTCTACGGCCAAGGGCACATCAGCTTCTTGGATGCCAATGGCAATTTGGTCAGCAGCAACAGTGTGAACCAGTACTTGTCGCAGGCCTACCGGATTCAGCCCACTGGCGATGGCTACATCATTGCCGGAGGCACCGAGGATGCCCTGCAATATGGCATCATCATCAATATATCCAACAAAAGTTTGCGTTCTTTTTTGGCCAATAAAGTTAGCGAGTGCTTGCCCCGCTTCCCCAGCCCCGTAAATCAAAACACGTTCACAAACTTGTTTTTCAATACTCTTTTTAGTTGCACCTCCAAGCCACTTTTTGACCGTGTAT
>CALDQF010000112.1 GCA_937911845.1 uncultured Phycisphaera sp.
CAGCACTGATCGACAGCAAGGTCCAAACGAGCAAAACCAAGCCGCGCGACATCAAACACCTCCATACCCACGAATGTACGGCCAGATTCGGAAAGCGACGCAGAGAATTGTGGAATTCGATCAGGAGGATTCCGTCAACCGGCGGTGGCGGCCAAACGCCGCGGCCACAAGTTGCCGCGTGAATCCTTCGTGGCCTTCAGGGTCCAGCGACAAACAAATGTCGGCGCTGCCGTAATCCTTGGGTGGGTAATACACCCCGCAGTTGGGATTGATTTCGAGCATGTACGGCGTCCCCGAAGAATCGACCCGAATATCGCAGCGTCCAAAGCTGGCCGCGCCCAACTCGACAAAGAACCGAGCACATTCGTCCCGCAAACGGTCGGCAAGTGCTTGATCTTGGACGGGGAACGACGAAAGCCCCTCGTAGTCCACCCATTTCAGATCAGAGTGTTTAAAACTTTCGCCCTTAGGAAATTGATACTGAGCGGGCGTGTATGTCTTGGGGCGGTTGGGATCGTCTGGGTTCTCCGCCACCAACACCGTGCATTCAATCCCGTCGATGTATTCCTCAACAAGAGCCGCACCATGCCGGGAGATGATCTTTTTGGTCTGAATACGAAGGCCCTCCGGAGATAACACCCGGGACCGGCGACTCAGATCGACACTGGCATAGCTGCTGTGGTGCTTCACAAACAAAGGGAATTTCAAAGCTTCGGCCGCGCGCTCCACGTCTTCGGCGGTCTTGGCCACGACATAGTTCGGAGTTGCGACCCCAATCTTCGCGCACGCTTCTTTCATTTCAATACGGGTGGGTTCGTAACACGCCGAACAAGCACCGGCATAGGGGACTTGGCGTTCTTCGAGTTTCTGAATGATTTCGATACCAGGAATATCTTGGTCGGCCGCGCCGTCACACAGATTAAAGAAGAGGTCGTACTTGCCGCTTTCGATCAGGGCTTCAACTTGGTTCACAGAGTTGACCTTCCCCGTCAGAGTGGCCACAGTCCAAGTGGCTTCAGGCATGAAGGGACGCGGGTCGCACGGCCAGTCGTCCTCGGGAAACGGATCGGCATCAAGATTCTGGGTGGTCAGCAAACAGATATGCATGGTTGTGCTTCTAAGGATACCTCCTCATCACCAACCGAATCAAAAGCAGAGTGACCACACAGTGGTTTTACTCCACTTTGTAATACGGGGATCCCGAAGTAGTTCCATTAACCAACACCACTTTGAGAGGACGTCCAAAACCACCATTGGTGATCTCGACCGAATCTTTCACCACAGAGGTCGCCCCCATGCCAAAACCGGCGAAGAGTACACAAAGCAATCCAGTACTGATCTTGCGCTGCCGGTCCAGCGACCTTTCCAAGGCAACAATTCGTGTTTCCAAGTTCATATCAAATCCTCCTGATGCATCAAAATTTGACACTTTGATGGACGAGAAATTCGCGACCAGTATTCCAAGACAAAGGTATCTTGAGTAATCATGTCAGATGACATTGGGAACATATGGGCTCTTCAAGGCAACCCCAAGTACTACGACTTGATTGGTGCATCCCAAGAGCTCAATTTCGACTGGTGGCG
>CALDQF010000113.1 GCA_937911845.1 uncultured Phycisphaera sp.
TGCAGGAATTAAACCCTGAGTTGGCATTCTTGCCACACCTCGGGCCAAGACCCCCTCAGTTGAAATGCCAGAAAATTCATTGATCGCTGGATCGACACGGTTGCATTGCACGTTGAAGACCGACTGATTCAACTCATTCAAGTTCAACCGAAGATCAAACAGGCCTCCGATTGGAAGTCGCATCCAAGCCTCTCCTCCAACATCTGTCTCAAGTTCACGGCATCCACTTGTTGCCCCTTGCTGGTTCACGATCGTATGGGCGTCGGAAAGAAGCTCGACTCCAATCGGCTTGGTAAACCGAGAGTGGAGCGAAGATCGCATGCCAACCAATTGACCTTCTGGCAATTCGGAAAGAAGTGCGGCGGGAATTCGGTTGAGCGACTGGGAAGCGAACGAGTCGCCGAGGACCACCAAACGAACATCATCCGAAGTGAGGGACGGTATTCGGTCTAACCCGATACCCGCATAAGACTGACTGACTTGGGCCAAGAGGCACAGCAACAACATGGGAGGATTATCGATCCAAACTTCACCACATTAAAGTGATTTATGTCAATTCGACATCTTCCGCATCGCCCCAAAGGCCTTCAATGTCGTACCAAGCACGTTGATTGGGCTCAAAGAGGTGCACCACCAAGTCCACAAAATCCAGCACAATCCAAGTGGCATGTTCGTCACGGCTGCCTTGCCATGCCGATTGGCCCTGCTCTCGAGCATGCTTCTTCATGAGATCGGCGACCGACCGCATCTGGCGATCGGAGGTGCCGGAGACCACAAGGATCCAGTCCATGACCTCGGAAAAATCCCGAACGTCCAGCAGGCGGATATCGCTGCAGTCATAGTCCTTGGCCAATTTGGCCAAGTCAAGAGCGAGCGCTTTGGTTTGCGCACGTTGTTCAGGAGTGGTACCGCGGGCCAATGGATCAGCCGAGCAGTTGTTTGACGAGATCGCCGTGCTCGACCACCACGCCGGCAAAGACCACCGACACGATCGCGATCAACTTGATCAGGATGTTGAGAGCAGGCCCCGAGGTGTCCTTGAAAGGGTCACCAACGGTGTCACCGACCACACCGGCTTTGTGGGACTCAGAGCCCTTGCCGCCGAAATGACCTTTCTCGATGTACTTCTTGGCGTTGTCCCAAGCGCCGCCAGCATTGGCCATGTAAATGGCGACAGCGAAGCCACTGGTCAGGCCGCCCACGAGCATGCCCAGCACACCCGCAACACCCAACAAGAAGCCAACCAAAATAGGCACCACGATGGCCAAGATGGATGGCATCACCATTTCTTTCTGGGCACTCGTTGTAGAGATATCAACACATGATGCGTAATCAGGGTATTGCTTACCTTGATATTGCACCTTTTTGGGCCACTGCATTGGGTCGTTGATTTGGTCTTCAGTCATCTGAAGGTCTTTAAAGGCTTCACGCATCAAGCCAAACTGACGACGGCATTCGTTCATCATGGCGTAGGCGGCACGCCCAACAGCGTTCATGGTCATCGCACAGAATACGAAAGCCAGCATCACCCCAATAAAGACGCCACCAAGAACAGAAGGGTTTAACAGCGTGACGTCGTAATGATTCACAACATCTTGGACGCTGACAGATGCGCTGGTGGCATCCTCGCCGAAGACACCCCCTCTGATGGCATACTCTTTAACCGTGATCACGTACGACGCCAAGAGTGCAAGTGCGGTGAGTGCCGCGGAACCAATCGCGAATCCTTTACCCGTCGCAGCAGTTGTATTGCCCAGAGAATCAAGGGTGTCAGTACGCTCCCGGACGTAGCTTGGTTGCCCGGACATTTCGGCGTTGCCACCGGCGTTGTCAGCAATCGGTCCGTACGCGTCAGTCGCCAGAGTGATTCCGAGTGTTGACAACATGCCAACTGCAGCAATACCGACGCCGTACAGCCCCAAAAGGAATGTTTCACCACCGCCGGCCAAGTAAAAGGCCAGCATGATTCCGACGACAACCACAAGGATGGGGACCCAGGTGGAGATCATTCCAACAGAAATGCCGGAAATAATCACCGTTGCCGGACCGGTCTGTGCTTGCTCGGCAATGCTTTGGGTTGGCTTGTGTTCGTAACTGGTGTAGTACTCAGTAAACCAAGCGATAACCAGTCCACCCAAAAGTCCAGTAACGATCGCACCCCAAACCCCAGTTGCAGAGATTTCTGTTCCAGCGAAGATGTTTTGGAACAAGAACCAAGAGGCAACGACAATGATGGCAGAAGCCGCCCACACACCCATGTGCAGACTCTTGAGCAACTTGTTGAACGATGCATTTTCTTCAGCCTTGACCACAAAGACCCCGACCAAAGAAGCAAAGACGCCAACGCCAGCCAAAGCCAAAGGGGCAATGGCCAATTTCAAGCCAACACCTTCACCGAGTGATCCTGCCGCGGCGAGTGCGGCGGCAGCGCCCAACGCCATCGTTGCAAGGATCGATCCGTAATACGACTCGTAGAGGTCCGCGCCCATACCAGCAACATCGCCAACGTTGTCACCGACGTTGTCAGCGATGGTGGCCGGGTTGCGAGCATCGTCTTCAGGTATTCCAGCTTCAACCTTGCCAACAAGGTCAGCGCCAACATCCGCAGATTTGGTAAAAATACCGCCACCAACACGGCTGAAGAGTGCCACAGAGGATCCACCCATTGCAAAGCCTTCAATAGATTCTATTCCGTGCAGAGTGTTGCCCATGAACCCGTATAACACCCCTATCCCGAGTAGGCCCATTGATGCAACAGTAAGGCCCATTATAGAACCTCCAAAAAAAGCAATGTTTAATGCGGATGAGGCACCTTTTTCATTAGCTGCAACCGCTGTTCTTACATTTGCTTTTGTAGCAGTATACATTCCAATGTAACCGGCAACTCCCGAGCACAAGGCTCCCAACAAAAATGATCCAGCCGTTTCAATTCCTAAAGAAAAGTAAAGAGCAAATATACATATTAAACAGAAAATTGCTAAACGCTTGTATTCAGAGGCCATAAACACCATGGCACCTAAATGAATTTGATCACCAATTTCTTTAACTTTACCGCTTCCTTCCGAATTTTTTTGAACACTTAGATAAACTACGTAGGCTGAGATAAGGCCTAACAAGCCAAGGATGATTGGTAAAATTGTATTTAACATTTTCTTCTCCAGTATCAGTTAAATTCTGTTTAGTCTAGTGGTGCTTGTTTTAATAAGATTATATAAACCTGTAAAGATTTATATTTTTAAATGTCATCTTTAAATTTTTATGAATGTATTCGCTCTAAGATTTTTTAAAAGTATGAGTATATCTTTTTTTTTCAATGCTATACAACCCATAGTGTTTCTGTTGTCAGAAAAACTACAATGAATAAAGATTGCACTTCCTTTATTTTTAATTGTTGGTTTAGTATTATGAGAAGTTACGATAATAATGTCATAGATTTTATCTTGTCTCCATAAATTTTCATAATTAATGTTTACCGATCCCAAATTGTTAATCTTTACATACCTGTTATAATAATTACTTGAAATATCATCACACCAACCACAATATCTTGTAATTTTATTTATTTTTAAAGCATTTTTTTTCTTTAACCTTGGTCTTAAAATCCTGTCAGATCTATAATACAAAGACACTAAATTACTTCTTCCAATTGGTGTTGCTTTATCACCTTCTGATTTTTTTTGTTTGTTTTTAAGGC